>NCCY01000014.1 GCA_002279855.1 Rhizobiales bacterium 12-68-15 | reverse complement strand
CAGATCGTCAACGGCCTGATGCTCGGTGCCATCTACATGCTGGTGGCCGTCGCCTTCACGCTGGCCATCGGCGTGCTCAATTTCCTCAATTTCTCGCTGCCCGGCCTGTTCATGGTGGGCGGCATGCTGAGCTTCGGCATGATGAAGATCGGCTGGCCCTGGTTCCTCGCCTTCGCGGTCGCGCTGTTTGCCGCCGCGCTGGTGTCCCTGCTGGTGGAGCGTCTCGCCTACCGGCGGATGCAGAATGGCGATCCCGAAGTGCCCCTGGTCTCCTCGCTGGGCTTCCTGGTGCTTCTGGAGAACCTGATGCTGATTCACTATGGCTCGGACCAGCAGGCCTTCCCCGCCTTGCTGCCGGACATGAACATCCGGGTCGGCGGCCTCGTCATCGGCATGGCGCAGATCGCCTCGCTCACCGTCTCCCTCGCGCTGGTGGTGTGGCTGAACCGCTTCCTGTCCGCCACCAATGCCGGCCGGCGCATCCGCACCGTGGCGGAGAGCCGCGAGACCGCCCTGCTCATGGGCATCGACATGTCCCGCCTCGTGCCGCAGCTGTTCGTCGCGAGCGCCCTGCTCGCCGCCTTCGCCGGCATCCTGTTCGCGGTCAACTACCAGCAGGTCTCCCCCTTCATGGGCGAGGGTGTCGGCTTCAAGGGGGTGGCGGCCATGATCGTCGGCGGCATGGGCTCCATCTGGGGCGCCGTGCTGGGCGGGCTGCTGATCGGGCTCGCGGAAGTGCTCTCCATCTCCATGATCGGCGCGGATGTGGTGAACATCACGGTCTATGGCCTGCTGCTGCTGATCCTCATCGTGCGCCCGCAAGGGCTGCTGGGCCGCCCGGCCACGCGGGAGAAGCTGTGATGAGCGGCTATCTGACCGGCGTCCTCGTCGTCCTCGCCTTCAACGTCATCGCAGCCTATGCGGTCTATCTGCCGCTGGCGGCGGGGCAGCTCAATCTCGGCATTGCCGGCTTCATGGCCATCGGCGCCTATGCCTCGGCCTTCCTCACCAATGAATATGGCGTGTCCATGTGGCTCGCCATTCCGGTGGGCTCGCTGCTGGCCGGTCTCATGGGCGTGGTCATCGGCATCCCCGTCCTGCGCACCCACGGCATCTATCTCGCCATGGCCACCTTTGCGCTCGGGCAGGTGATCGCGGCGGTGTTCCTCAACCTCGAAGTGGTGGGCGGCGCGGCCGGCTATCCGGTGACGGACTATGCCCCGCCCGTCGCCGTGTTCTGGGCGGCGGCAGGCGTGGTGGTGCTGATGCTCTACATCTCACGCACCCGCTTCGCGCTCTGCCTCACGGCGGTGAAGAGCGACGCAACCGTGGCGGACCTGCTGGGCGTCTCGGTGCGCGGCATGCAGGTAGCCGCCTTCGCGCTGGGCGCGGCGGTGGCGGGCTTCGGCGGCGGCTTCTACGCGCACCATTTCAACTTCATCGAGGCGCAGCATTTCAACGTGCTGCTCTCGGTCTTCACCGTGCTCTATGTGCTGTTCGGCGGCACGCAGACCGTCTGGGGGCCGCTGGTGGGCGCCACCTTCTTCACCCTCGTGCCTGAACTGCTGCGTGCGTCCGACCAGTGGCGCTATGCGGTGTTCGCGGCCTTCATCATCCTGTTCATGGCGGTGCGGCCGCAGGGTCTGGTGACCGCCTCCCTGTTCCGCCTCTTCCGCCGCAAGGTGGCGCCATGACCGACGCCGCGACCCCATCCGCCCTCTCCATCTCCGGCCTCTCCAAATCCTTCGCGGGGGTCCGGGCGATCCGCGATCTCAGCTTCGAGGTCCCCAAAGGCCGCGCCACCGCCCTCATCGGCCCGAACGGCGCCGGCAAGACCACGGTGTTCAATCTGGTGAGCGGCGTCTATGGCGTCGATCACGGGCGCATCGTGGTGAACGGCACGGACGTGACGGGCATGCCCTCGCGGCGGCGCATCACCACCGGCATCGCCCGCTCGTTCCAGAACATCCGCCTCATGCCGCACCTGTCGGTGCTGGAAAACCTGCTGGTGGGCCAGCAGGTGCGGGCCTCCTCCCTCGGCGCGCTGCTCACCCCCTACCGGCTCATTCCCAACCACCGCTGGAAGCGGGAGGCGCGCGAGGCGCTGGCGGAGATCGGCCTTGCCGCCTATGCCGACGAGACCGTGGGCGCGCTGCCCTATGGTGTGCGCAAGCGCATCGATCTGGTGCGCGCGACGCTGGCGGGGGCCACCGTGCTGATGCTGGACGAGCCCGCCGCCGGGCTCAATCCCAGCGAGACCAACGCGCTGCGCGACCATCTCAAGGCGCTGGTGGCGCAGGGCGTAACGCTGCTGGTGGTGGAGCACGACATGCATTTCGTGGACAGCGTCTGCGAGAGCGTCGTGGTGCTGAATTTCGGCGAGAAGATCGCCGAAGGCCCGCTCTCGCAGGTCCGCAAGGATCCGAAGGTGCGCGAGGCCTATATCGGCACGGACGAGGAGGACTGAGCCATGGCGCTGCTCACCGTTTCAGGCCTCTCCGTCGCCTATGGCCGCGTCGCGGCCCTCACAGATGTCTCGCTCAGCGTGAATGAGGGCGAGATCGTCACCGTGCTCGGCGCCAACGGCGCCGGCAAGAGCACGCTGCTCAAGGCCATCCTCGGCGCGGTTCCGGCGCGCTCCGGCGGCATCGCCTTCGCGGACGAGGATCTCACCGCCGCCCCGCCCCATGTGCGCATCGCGCGCGGCATCGTGCTGGTGCCGGAAGGACGGCGCATCCTCATCTCCCTCACCGTCGAGGAAAACCTGCTGCTCGGCGCCCACATGCGCACCGACACGGGCACGGTGCGCCGGGAGATCGATGCCATCTACCAGCGCTTCTCCAATCTGGCGGAGCGCCGCCACATGGCCGCCTCCTGCCTGTCCGGCGGCGAGCAGCAGATGCTGGCCATCGGCCGCGCCATGCTGGCGCGCCCCAGGCTGATGATGCTGGACGAGCCCTCGCTCGGCCTGTCCCCGCTCTTCGTGTCCCGGCTGTTCGACCTGATCCGGGAACTCAACCGCGACGGCCTGTCCGTGCTGCTGGTGGAACAGAATACCGGCAAGGCCCTGTCCGTGGCCCATCAGGCGACGGTGCTGGAACTTGGCCGGGTGATGATGGCGGGCGACCCCAAGGTGCTCGCCGCCGATCCGCGTCTCCAGGAAGCCTATCTCGGCGAGGGCTGACCTTCGCCCAATTCAGAAGACGAACCGCAGAGGAGTCGAAGATGAAGAAGTCGGTCCTGTTGGGTGCCACCATGCTGGCCGCGCTCGTCGCCGCCGGCACCGCGAAGGCGGACGGCGAACTCGTGCTCGGCTACATGATGGCCAAGAGCGGCCCCTATGTCAGCCTCGCCAACACCAATGAGGTGGCGGTGGACATGGCGGTCGAGGAGATCAACAAGCAAGGCGGCATCAACGGCAAGAAGATCAAGGTGGTGAAGTTCGACACCGCCGGCGATCCCAAGCAGGCCACCACCGCGCTGCGCCGCTTCGCGCAGGACGATGCCGCGCTGGCCGTCATCGGCCCGTTCTCCTCCTCCGAGGTGCGCACCACCTTCCCGGTGGGCGAGCGCGAGGGCATCTCCCAGATGTCCATGGCCTCCTCCGCGCCGGGGCTGACCAAGGGCTTCAGCTACGGCTTCCGCAACACCACGGACGAGGGCCGGGTCATCGACCAGGTGCTGGCCTCGCTGAAGGACAAGAAGCTGCCCACCGCCTCGGGGGCCGCCGCCTATGCCACCGACGACGTGGTGTCCAAGTCCATCGGCACGGTGGTCATTCCCAAAATGTTCGAGAAGTATGCCATCCCGCTCAAGGGTTCGGTGGACTTCCAGCTTGCCGCCTTCGACCTCTCCCCGCAGGTGGCGCAGATCAAGCAGCTCGCGCCCGACGTGGTCGGCCTCGGCTCGCCGCCCGAAGGCGCCATCAACCTCGCCAAGGAGCTGAAGCGCCAGGGCGTCTCCACGCGCCTCGTCGGCGGCACCACCATCGCCGATCCCGAACTGCCGCGCCGCATGGACGGGGCGGGCGACCAGCTCACCATCGGCACCACCTTCTTCCCCGAGGTGAACAGCACCACCAAGGCGTTCGCGGAAGAATTCGGCAAGCGCACCAAGGCCGCCGGCCTCAACCGCACCGAGCCGAACCAGATGGACGCTTCGGTCTATGACATCGTCTATCTCTACAGCGAGGCCATGAAGCGCGCCGGCGTCACCGGCGACAAGGCCAAGCTCGCCGAGGAGCGCACCGCGATCCGCGACCAGCTCGCCAAGCTGAAGGACTACAAGGCCCTCGAAGGCTCCATCTCCTTCACCGACAACGACGCCGTGAAGCCGGTCTACATCCTGGAAGTGAAGGGCGGGAAGTGGACCCTGCTCGACACCCGCATGCCGAACTGAGCCTGGGCCATCGCCGGAGGTGAAACCGCCACCGGCCTGGTCTAGACACGACCCGCGATCGCGCGCGGCCCTTGTGGCCGGGCGCGGTGTCCGGGACCGGCACGTGCCCCCCGCCGGGCCGCGCGCCGGTCCTTCATCCGTTCACCCCCCGCGTCATCGGATCAGGCGTCAGCCGATCATACGTCCTCAAAATCACAGGTTCCCGGGAGTCCCCATGTCGGCCATCACCCTCACCTTCACCCTTGATGCGGACGGCACGCGCACGCAGCAGCCGGTCACCATTTCCTCCGCCGTGATTGCCGGCTGGACGGGTCGGGACAAGGTGGCGCTCGAAAAGCACATCGTGGAGCTGGAAGAGCTGGGCGTGCCGCGTCCGGCTACCACGCCGATCTATTACCGCGTCTCCGCCGCCCGCTTCACCACCGCCGGGAGCATCGAGTGCACCGGGCCGGAATCCTCCGGCGAGGTGGAGTTCATGATCCTGTCCGCCGGCGGACGCCTGCTGCTCGGCGTCGGCTCCGACCATACTGACCGCAAGGTGGAGACCTACAACATCACCGTCTCCAAGCAGATGTGCGACAAGCCGGTGGCCCCGGAACTGTGGGCGCTCGACGAGGTCATGCCGCACTGGGACCGGCTGGTGATCCGCTCCTATGCGGTGATCGGCGGCGAGCGCGTGCTCTACCAGGAAGGGCCGGTCTCCGGGATGCTGCCCCCGCAGGAGATCATGGACGGCTTCGGCGCGCCCTTCACCGACGGCATGGCCATGTTCTGCGGCACCTTCGCGGCCCGTGGCGGCATCCGCCCCGCCGAGCGGTTCGAGTTCGAGCTGGAAGACCCCGTGCTGGGCCGGACCATCCGCCACGGCTACGACATCGCCATCCTGCCGGTGATGGGCTGAACCGCCATGGCCGGGGCTGTGATCGCCATGCCAGCGCAGGTGCAGCCCCGGTCGCTGCGGGACGAGGCCTATGAGGCCATCAAGCAGCGCATCATCATGTGCCTCTACCGGCCCGGAGAGGCCCTGAGCGAGGCGGCGGTGTCCTCCACCCTCGGCTTCGGCCGCACCCCCGTGCGTCAGGCCTTCGACCGCCTGATGCGCGACGGGCTGGTGGAGGTGATGCCGCGCAAGGGCATCATGGTGCGCCCCATCTCGCAGGACGAGATCCGCGACATGGTGGAGGTGCGCCTGCTGAACGAGGGGTTCTGCGCGCGCCTCGCCGCGCAGCGCGCCTCAGCCGCCGACATTGCGGCGCTGGAGGCCAATGTGGCCCGCGGCGCCCGCGCATCGGCCATCGACGACATTTCCACGCTGATGGCGCTGGACCGCGAGTTTCACGGCGTGATCTCGGCCGCCGCCGGCAATCCCGTGCTCGGGGAATTCCTGCGCAATCTCCATGAGCGGGCACAGCGGGTCTGGTTCGTCTCGCTGCGCGCGCCGGAGCATCACCAGCGGGTGGTGGACCAGCACGCGGCCATCGTCGATGCCCTCCGCTCCCGCGACGGCGCTGCGGCGGAGGACGCGGTGCGCGCCCACATCCAGTCCTTCGCGGACAATATCCGCCGCCAGCTCTGACCGGACGGCGCCTCAGCCCGGAAGGGCCTCGACGCCCGCCGCGATGGCGAGGATCTCCGCGTCGCGCCCCGCCGCGCCCGCCAGCATCAGCCCCACCGGGGCGCCGCCCGTGGCGGTCAGCGGCAGGGAGATGGCGCAGCCATCCAGCATGTTGATGAAGGTCGGATTGCGCAGGGCCGCCAGATTGGCCTTGGCATAGGCGGCCTCGTCCGTCGCGAGGTCCGCGATGCGGGGCGGCAGGATGGGGGCCGTGGGCATCAGCAGCGCGTCATAGGGGGCGATGCGGGCATTGGTGCGGGCGATGAAACCGCGCCGCGCCGCGAGGATGTCCAGATAGTCCGCCGCCGACTGCTCGGCCCCCCGCCGGATGCGCACCGAGACGCGCGGATCATAGCCGTCGCCCCGCTCCGCCAGCAGGGTGCGCTGGGCGGCATAGCATTCGGCGGCCGTGAAGCCGCCCTTGGCATTGATGGCGGCCAGTTCCAGGAATTCCGGCACCGGCGATGAGACGATGCGGGCACCGGCCGCCGACAGCCGCGCCACGGCGGCCTCGAACGCCTCGGCCACTTCCGGGTCCATCCCGTCGAGCACGAGGGTGGTGGGCACCAGCAGGCGAAGCCCTTCCACCCGGCGCGGGGTGACCGGGGCGGGCGCGGTACCGGCGAGGATGGCATCCAGCGTCGCGCAGCAGGCCACCGAGCGGGCGAGCGGGCCGACGGAATCCAGCGAGGGCGACAGCGGATAGGCGCCATCCAGCGGCACGCGGCGGGCGGTGGGCTTGTAGCCGACGATGCCGCAGAACGCCGCCGGGATACGGCAGGAGCCGCCGGTGTCGGTGCCGAGCGCCGCATGGGCCATGCCGTCCGCCACCGCGACCGCCCCACCCGAGGTGGAGCCGCCGGACACGCGACCGGCGGTGCGCTCGAACGGCGCGCGGGGATCGCCGTAATGGGGGTTCATGCCAAGGCCCGAATAGGCGAACTCGGTCATGTTGGTGCGGCCGATGAGCACGAAGCCCGCCGCCCGCAGGCGCGCCACGGCAGGGGCGTCCTCGTCGGCCGGTGCTTCACGCTCCAGGACGCGCGAGCCTGCGGTGGTCACCTGCCCGGCAATGTCGAACAGATCCTTGATGGCCACCGGAATGCCCGCGAACGGCGAGGGCGCGGCGCCGGCGGCGCGCAGCGCGTCCTGGCCTTCCGCCGCCTTCAGCGCGGCCGCGCCGTCCACGCGGGTAAAGGCGCGCGCGCCCTCCCCCGCCGGATCGGCGATACGGGCGAGACACGCCTCGGTGAGGGCGACCGCCGTGGTGCGGCCGGCGGCAAGATCAGCGGAAAGGGAGGCAAGGGTGGGCAAGGACGACATCGGACCGCCGGAAAGGAAAGGCCGCGCCGGGCCCCTGCGGGACCAACGGCGCGGCGGAAGAAGGATCAGGCCGGATCGAAATAATGGATTTCCATCAGGATGCATCCCTTTTCCGACTTGAACGGGCCGTGGAAGGCACCCGGGGGCCGCACCGCGTAGGTGAAGGGCGCGAAGGATTCGCCCCCCTCGCCCTTTTCGTCATTGCCCACCGTCAGGTCGCCCGACACCAGGAAGACCTCTTCCCAATATTCATGCACGAAGGGCTTGGTGGTGAACTCGCCGGCATCGAACCGCAGCAGGCGGGTGCGCGAGCCGCGCTTGTTCTCCTCGTCCAGCGCGCCGGAGAGAATCTTCTGCTGGATCCCCTTCGGGTAGCCTGCCGGGACTTCCCAGCCGGTGGTCAGGTCGAGGGTGTGGAATTCGTCGTGCAGCTTGTTGATGGCCATCGGGCAGTTCCTGAGGGAGGGTTTGTTCCGGGTTCTCGTCACTCGGCCGCGCGGGCCGGCGCCACCTCGTCGGCAAGATCATAGCCTGCCAGCATCCTGTCGAGCAGGGCACCGGAGGCGGCCCAGTCATAGCTACGGAAGGAATGCCCCTTCACCACGAAGCTCGCCCCCGCATAGAACATCTCGTACTGCGCGTGGCGGGAGGCGAATTCCGAACCCACCGCATCCCAGGCGAGCTTGTAGAACTTCACCTTCTCCTCGGCATTGGCGGCCGGCGACTGCTGGGTCTTGCCGATCAGCCGGGCGAGTTCGGGATTGGCATAGTCCTGAACCGAGGAGGGCAGCATGATCATGCCGCCGCCCGCCAGCTCGCGCAGCGTGGTGATGACCTTGCCATAGAGCTGCTGGGCGACCGTCTGCGCCGCATAGAGGGTGTGGCGGTCGGGAATGAAATAGCGGCCGTAATGGCTGCCCTTCACTTCCATGGCGGCCACGAAGGCGTCGATGGTGGCGGCCTCGGCGGCGAGCTGGCCGAGCATCTCGCGCACCTGCGGGAAATTGGTGGTGCCGTTCACCTCGGTGATGCGCCGGGCGATGCCGAGCAGGAATTTCAGCTTCACCGACAGGCGGATCTGCGCCTGATAGTTCTGGTAGACATGGGCCGGCGTGCCATGGAACTGCTTCGCCGTCATCTCGATATTCTCGGAGATGAACACACGGTCCCACGGCACCTTCACGTCGTCGAAATAGAGGACGGCGTCATTCTCGTCGAAGCGGCTGGCGAGGGGATAGTCGAACACCGAGGTCGCCGCCGCCTCATAGGACCGGCGGGACATGATCTTCAGCCCCTTCGCATTCATGGGAATGGCGAAGGACACGGCATAGCGCTCGTCGCCGGGCTGGAGCGGCTGGATGCAGGTGACGAACACCTCGTTGGCCATGATGCCGCCGGTCGCCAGCATCTTGGCGCCCCGGATGGTCAGGCCCTGCGCATCCTGGTCCACGATGCCGGCGGAGAGGAAGGGGTCCTGCTGCTGGGCCGCGCTCTTGGAGCGGTCCGCCTGCGGATTGATGATCACATAGGTGAGGTAGAGGTCATTGTCGCGGGCATAGCGGTAATAGTCCGCGAGCGCTCCGGCGCGGGCCGGATCATAGGCCTCGAACACGTCGAGGCCCATATACATGCCGGAAATGCAGGAGGCGACGTGGTCCGGCGCGCGGCCGAGGAAGCCGGCATGAAGCTCGGTCCAGGCCTCGAGGCCGGCGCGGCGGGTCTTCAGGTCCTCATAGCTCTCGGGCAGCTGCCAGATGCGGTTGGCGCGCTGGCCGGTCTCGGTCTCGAAGGTCATCAGCTCGCGGTTTTCCGGCGCGCTGTGAAAGTCGAACATACGCCCCACCGAGGCGACCGCGCCGCGAAAGGCGGGATCGATGGTGGCATCCGGGATGCGGCGGCCATCGAGGAAGATCTCGCGCCCGTCTCTCAGGCTGGCGGTGTGCTGGGCTCCGGTCTTGACCATGGCTGTATTCCTGAAAGCTGGGTGTCGTCAGCACGCCGCGCCGGAGGCGAGGGCATGATAGCGGCCGCGGAAGAAGATGAGGGGTTCGCCGGCTTCGGGCACATGGAAGCGCACGACGCGGGCGAGGAAGATTTCGTGGTCGCCGCCGTCATGGCGGGCGTAGGGCACGCATTCGAAATGCGCGAGGGCACCGCTGAGGAGCGGGGCGTCGTGCACCCCGCGGCGGTGATCCACCGCGTTCCACTTGTCTCCCAGCGCCCGGGCGAAGCGGTTGGAGAGATCCTGCTGGTGCTGGCCGAGAATGTTGATGCCGAAGCCCTTGGCGGACTGCATGGCAGCCAGCGAATAGGCCGAGCGCGCCACCGAAAACAGCACCAGAGGCGGGTCCAGAGACACCGAATTGAACGAGCTCATGGTCATGCCGACCACGTCGCCGTCCTGCGTGCTGGCGGTGACCACGGCGACGCCAGTGGCGAACTGGCCGAGCGCCGTGCGGAAGGCGCGCCCGTCGAACGGGGCGTCGGCCTCGGGGGGCGGACCGGGCGGAGCGGAGCTTGTGACCATGGCTTGCACTCGGAAGGATTTATCTTTGTCGCAAAGCTAATATCACAAAGGGATGGACGTCAAGGCCTCTGCTCCATAAGACTGGAGCCATGACACATTTCGGAGTTTCGGAATGGCGGCGGCCGGCCGGGGGAAAGAGGAGTCCATGCCGTTGACCGCATCGCGCGATGCGCTGCTGGTGGACGGCTCCGATGCCGAGTTTCGGGCGCTGGTCCATGACATGCTCGCTTTTGCGAGCGCCATTCAGGAGGTGCGCAACCGCCTCGGCCAGCTGATCGGGCTCTCGGGCACGCAGTACACCATCCTCACCGCCATCGCCCGGCTGACGGAAACCCGCTCCGAACTGGGCGTGAACCAGCTTGCGGACCACCTGCACCTGTCCGGCGCGTTCGTCACCATCGAGGTGAACAAGCTGGTGGCGGCGGGGCTGGTGTCGAAGGCGGTCAATCCCGACGACCGGCGCCGGGTGGTTCTGGAGGTCACCGCCGAGGCGGAGCGCCGCCTGAAGGGCATGACACGGGTGCAATGCCCCGCCAACGACATGCTGTTCGAGCCGCTCACCGCCAAGGATTTCCGGCAGTTGCGGGCCATCACGTCCAAGCTCGCCGGCACCGGGCCGCGCACGCTGGCGCTGATCGAGGCGCTGGCGCCGGAGCGGCTGCTGGCGGAATTCGCGCCCGAGCCGACGGCGCCGCCCCCGCAGAAATCACGCCGCACCGCATAAAGCCCGGCGCCTTCTGGCGATGGCGCAAGGAGGCCCTGCGCCATCGCGATGCGTCAGGGAGCCTTGGGGCCGATGGTCAGGGTTAGGGTGCCAATCCCCTCGATGCGGCCTTCCAGCCGGTCCCCCGGCCCCACCGGACCGACGCCCGCCGGCGTGCCCGTGAAGATCAGGTCGCCGGGCTTCAGCTCATATTGCCGCGACAGGTTCGCGACGATCTCCGGCACATTCCAGATCAGCGCCGCAAGGTCGCCGCGCTGCCGCTCGGTGCTGTTCACCGACAGGGTGATGGCGCCGGCGCGCGGATGGCCGATGGCGGCGGCGGGATGGATCGGCCCGCACGGCGCGGACTGGTCGAAGGACTTGCCCATCTCCCACGGCCACGCCCGGTCCCGCGCTTCCTTCTGGCGGTCGCGCCGGGTCATTTCGAGCCCCACGGCATAGCCGAAAATCAGGCTCTCCGCGGCCTCCACCGGCACGTCGCGCCCGGCCTTGCCGATGGCCACCACCAGTTCGATCTCGTGCTGGTAGTCGTCCGTATAGGGCGGATAGGCCACTGTCGCCCCGTCCTGCACCAGCGCATCGGTGGGCTTCTGGAAGAAGAAGGGCGGGTCGCGCTCGTCGGCTTCCTTCATCTCGCGGATATGGTCGAGATAGTTGCGGCCGACGCAATAGATGCGGCGCACGGCGAACAGGTCGGGCGCACCGATGATGGGAAGCGCGTGCACCTCCGGCGCAACGGCGAATGTGGCGGATGCACTCACACGCATCTCCTCAGTCAGATGATCTCCGCTAAAATGTATACATTATGGCGCCAGTCAATGCCAAAATGTGTACATTTCCGGTCTCCATCTGCCCAAAAACCGGACAGCCGCAGATTGCCGCCCGGCCGAAAATGCAAGAGGCCCGCGCCGGGCGGGCGCGGGCCTCTGATCTGTCAGGTGCATGCGGCGCCGGGCGCCGGTGCCGCCGGGCTCAATAGATGCCGGCGCTCGCCGGCGGGCGGCTCGGCACGGCGGCCGGCGGGCGCGAGGTGGCACTGACCGGGACGGGCGAAATGTTCACCGGCCCTTTTGATCCAGCGGGCTTGGCGGCCTGGGCGGGCTTCGCAGGCTTCTTCTTCGGCGGCGTCGCCGCATTGGCTGCGGCGGGCGTGGCGACCGCGACCTTGGGCGGAGGCTTGTCCTGCGCGATCAGGTCGGAAATGGTCATGAACTTGTAGCCCTTGGCGATCAGGGCATCGAGCACGCGCGGCATGGCGGCGACGGTGGTCGGGTGGATGTCATGGGCCAGGATGATCGCGCCGGGGCGCACCTGCCGCATGATCTGGTCATAGACCGCGTTCGCGTCCTTCACCTTCCAGTCGAGCGGATCCACCGACCAGTAGATGAAGGTCATGCCGTACTTTTCCTCGATGTGCCGCTGGAGCGTGGCATTCATCGCGCCGTAAGGCGGGCGCAGATAGCGCGGCTTCACGCCGGTGGCATTCTGGATCACCGCATTGGTGTCCTCGATCTGCTTGTCGGCGGCAGCCACCGGAATCTTGTTGAGCTGCGGGTGGTTCCAGGAATGGTTGGCGACCTCGTGACCGGCCGCCACCATGGCCTGGAGGATCTCCGGCGAGGCCACGGCCCGGCTGCCCAGCACGAAGAAGGTCGCCTTCACGTTCCGCTCGGCCAGCATCTTCAGCAGCTTGTTGGTGGTCTCGGGATTCGGCCCGTCATCGAAGGTGATGGCGATATAGGGGCCGTCCGTATGGATCGCGGTATAGGAGCCGGGCGTGCGCTGCGCGGGGGGCTGGCCTTCGCCCATGGGCGCACCGGTGCCACCGGCTGCGGGCGGCGCGGCCATGACCATGGACTCGGCCGTCTGCGTCAGGCCGGCAGCGGGGGGCGCGGCCGGTGCGGCAACGGGGGCCGAGGGCAGCGGCGGCAATTGCCCCGCGCCAGTATTTTCAATGGTTCCGCCGGAAGGCCCCCAGAAGGACACCGGCGCTGGCTGCACCGCCGCGACGCGGGTCGGCGCGGCGATGGAAGCGGTTGTGGCAGGCGCATCGTCGCGCTTCGCGGCAGCCCGACTCGCCGCCACTGCCGGGGCTGCGGCGGAGATTTCGGGCACGCTTGCGCCAGCCGTCGAGGCTGGGGCCGACTGTGAAAACAGCATCTGCCCGCAGAGGAAACCGACGGCCAGGATGCCGGCCACACAGGCAGATACGGTCACGATTGGTTTCACGATGCAGGCCTTTTCCCGCCAACTAATGGCGACTTCTATAGCCTATTTTGGTGGACAAAGGGTGAAGACTCTTTGCACCCATCGGGAACCCGCGTGCCGGAAACGCGTTCTTACCGTTTCTTTTCAGCAGACGTGGCCGGAAAGGCACGGGGGGCAACCCCGCCGGAACGCAGCGTCAGCGTGGTCCAGCCGGCGATCGAGCGCCGCCGCACCAGCGTCAGCCCCTGCGCGCGATATGCCGCCAGCGCGGCATTGGCATGCGAATCCAGAAGCCCTGACAGCACCACCCGCCCCCCCGGCGCCAGCAGGCCCGCCAGCGACCGCGCGAGCCGCTTCAGCGGCGGCAGGAGGATGTTTGCGAGAATGAGGTCGTAAGGCCCGCCATCCCGCAGCATGCCGGCATCCACCCCCGGCGCGTGGACGAGGGTGACGAACGGGCCGGCAAGATTCGCCCGCGCATTCTCCCGCGCCGTCTTCACAGCCACGAAGTCGATGTCACCCGCCATCACGCCGCTGCGGAACTGGCGGGCGGCGGCGATGGCGAGAACGCCGGTGCCGGTGCCCACGTCCAGAATGCGGCGCGGGCGGCCCTGCCGGGCTTCGTCCACGATGGCGGCAAGGCACCCCTGCGTGGTGCCGTGATGACCGGTGCCGAAGGCCAGTGCCGCCTCGATCTCGATGCCGATGGCATTCACGGGCACCCGCCCGCGATCATGGGCGCCATGCACGCGGAACGGCCCCACCACCACCGGCGCCAGCCCTTCCAGCGAGGCGGCGATCCAGTCCTGCTGCTGGATTTCGCCGAACTCCATGGTTTCGGCGCGTTCCGGGCTGGTGGCGATGGCCACGAGGTCCCGCATGAGATCAGGATCGAAGGCGCTGCCGGCATAGGCTTCGGCAATCCAGACGCCTTCACTTTCCTCGAAGCTCGCCGCCGCCACCTCGGCGGGGTCGAACGTCTCGGCGATCAGGTCGGCGATGCGCCGCGCGTCCATCTCCCCGGCGCGCACGCGGATGAAATGGGTGGCGTCGTTGGGCAGAAGGCCTTCGAGCATGGTCATGTCCAGCCTGAAGCCCGCCCCTCGGCCCGAAGGGGCCGGCCGGAGCGGCCTTCCTGTGTTTGCGGGGCGGGTGCGGCTCAGCCCTCGTTTGCGCCGATGACGGCACCGCGTCCCTGGGTCCGCGCGGCATAGACCCTCCGGTCGGCCGCCGACAAGAGGGCCATGGCGGTTTCGCCGTCCGCCGGTGCCGTGGCAATGCCGACGGCAAGGCTCGGGGAGGCCATTTCCGAAGGCAGAGACGGCAGGTTCAGAACCCTCTGGCGGATCAGGGAGGCCAGCTGGAAGGCCGCATGATGCGGCAGGCCCGGCGCGAGGACGGCAAGCAGGTCGCCATCGAGGCGCACCACGAAATCCCCGATCCGCAATCCCTCCGACACCGCTTCAGCAACCTGCCTCAGCGCCGCGCGGGCACCCTGGGGGTGGGCCTCCTTGATCTCGGTCAGGTCGAGGCTCAGCAGCATGAGGGTCAGCGGGCGCCCGGTATAGACGGCCACATGGACGAGGTCGCGGGCGATGGGCTCGAAACGGTCGCGGTCGAAGGCGCCGGTCTCAGGGTCGCGCCGGGCGCGGTCGGATGCGGTGGGCAGCGCGAAGGTCAGCCGCCATCCCCCCGCCCGCTCCACGTGGCGCAGATAGAGCACCATGAGCGCGGCATAGAATCCCGCCGCCACCATCTTGCCGATCCAGTTGCCGATGGCCGCCACCATCGGCACGTCGAAGCCGAAGCGCAGGGCGGGATAGAAGAAGATCTGATCGAAGGTGCAGGTGATCGCGAGCGTCAGCCAGAGCGCGGGCCACAGCCGCCCCTTCAGCCGCCGCATCCAGAAATCCAGCAGGCGGAACATGAAGGTGCATTCCACGAACACCAGCAGCGTGCCCCACAGAAGCAGGGCCGACATGCGGTTCAGGAACGAGATGTCGGCCTGGTCCTCCACCGGGAACCGCACATGGCTGAAGCCGAGGATGGCGGTCACCAGCGTCAGCATGAACCCGCCCAGCAGCAGCCCGTAGACCGGCTGGCGCGCCACATGCGGCCCCTCGCACAGATAGGCGAGCAGCAGGATGCTCATGAGCCCGCCATACAGCACCACCGTTCCCGGCGAGATGGCGAGGCCGAACGGCATGGTGAAGAAGAAGGACGAGCCGAGATAGACCGCGAGGAAATGCAGCGTGCCGAGGGCACAGAACAGCCCGCCGATGCCGATGTGCCGCCGCGCCCGGAACAGGACCAGCATGAAGCCGAAATAGACGGCCATGTCGGCGAACAGCAGGAGGAAATTGGTCAACAGCATGCCTGGCCCCCGGCAGCGTCGCGCGCTGCGCCATTGCAAGGATGCCGCCTGTGACCGGCACGGTTCGTCGGTACCTTATTGCAGCGCACTCTTCAAGGAAGGACAGGACTTACGCCTTCTGGACGAACGTCTCCAGTACCCGCTTCTCGCCGGCCTTCTCGAATTGCACGGTGAGCTTGTTGCCGTCGATCTCGCGGATTTCGCCGTAGCCGAACTTGATGTGGAACACCCGCTCGCCCAGCGCGAACGCGGAGGTGGCGCCGGTGGAGGCGGCCAGAAGGGTGCCCTCGATCACCGGCCCGGAGCGGCCCGGACCGGAGGAGGCGAAGTTGCTGCCACGCGCCGCCTGCGCCCGCTGCCATCCGGGCGTGGCATAGGTGGAGGTGAAGGTCTCCGCCCGGTCGAACCGGCTCGCGCCGCCGCCGCCATAAGCGGAGCCGCCCCAGCCGAAGCCGCCCTTGGAGGCTTCCACCCGCACATGGGCATCGGGCAGTTCATCGAGAAAGCGGCTCGGCGTGGTGGAATTCCACATGCCGTGGATGCGCCGGTTGGAGGCGAAATAGACCCGCGCGCTGCGCCGGGCGCGGGTGAGGCCCACATAAGCGAGCCGGCGCTCTTCCTCCAGCCCGGCCTTGCCCTGCTCGTCCAGCGCGCGCTGGTGGGGAAACAGCCCCTCCTCCCAGCCCGGCAGATAGACGGTGTCGAATTCCAGCCCCTTCGCGGAATGCAGCGTCATGATCTGCACCGCATCCTCGCCGGCGCCCTTGTCGGCATCCATGACGAGGGAGATGTGTTCGAGAAAGCCCTGGAGGTTCTCGAACGGCTCCATGGAGCGCACCAGTTCCTTGAGGTTTTCAAGCCGTCCCGCCGCCTCGGCGGAGCGGTCCTTCTGCCACATCTCGGTATAGCCACTCTCGTCCAGAACGATCTCGGCCAGCTCGGTGTGCGGCAGGGTGCGGGCCTGCTCGCGCCAGCGGTCGAAGGACTGGAGCAGCCCGCGCAGGGTGGCGCGCACCTTGGGCTTGAGGTCGTCGCCCTCCACCAGCAGGCGCGTCGCCTCCTGGAGCGGGACGGACGCCGCGCGCGCCACGTCATGCACCTGCTTGACGGTCGCATCGCCAAGGCCACGCTTCGGCACGTTCACGATGCGCTCGAAGGCGAGATCGTCGCTGGCGGACTGGACGCAGCGCAGATAGGCGAGCGCATCGCGGATTTCGGCCCGCTCATAGAAGCGCGGGCCGCCGATCACCCGGTAGGGCATGCCGAGCGTGACGAAACGGTCCTCGAACTCGCGCATCTGGAACGAGGCGCGCACCAGGATGGCGACCTGCGAGAGCGGATGCTGCTGGCGCTGCAACTGCTCGATCTCGTCGCCGATGGCGCGCGCCTCCTCGCCCGAATCCCAGGAGCCGGTGACGGTGACGTGCTCGCCCATCTCCCCTTCGGAGAACAGGGTCTTGCCGAGGCGGCCCTGATTGTTGGCGATGAGATGGGCGGCCGCGCCGAGAATATGGCCGGTGGAGCGGTAGTTGCGCTCCAGCCGGATCACGGTGGCGCCGGGAAAGTCGCTTTCGAAGCGCAGGATGTTGTCCACCTCCGCCCCGCGCCAGCCATAGATGGACTGGTCGTCATCCCCCACGCAGCACACATTCTGCGAGCCCTGGGCCAGCAGGCGCAGCCAGAGATACTGGGCGACATTGGTGTCCTGATACTCGTCCACCAGCAGGAACTTGAACCGGCGGTGATAGTCCGCGAGCACGTCCGGATTCTCCCGGAACAGGCGGATGCCCTCCAGCAGGAGATCGCCGAAATCCACCGCGTTCAGCGCCTTCAGGCGGGCCTGATAGGCGGCATAGAGCATGACGCCGCGCCCGTTGGCGAAGGCCGATCCCTCGCCGGGGGAGACCTGCGCGGGGGTGAGGCCGCGATTCTTCCAGCCGTCGATGGTCGCCGCCAGCAGGCGCGCCGGCCAGCGCTTCTCGTCGATGGTTTCGGCGGCGAGCAACTGCTTCAGCAGGCGAATCTGGTCGTCGGTGTCGAGAATGGTGAAGCCGGAGCGCAGCCCCACCAGTTCGTGGTGCCGGCGCAGGATGCGCACGCCGATGGAATGGAAGGTGCCGAGCCACGGCATCCCCTCCACCGCATCCCCCACCATGGAATGGATGCGCTCCTTCATTTCCCGCGCGGCCTTGTTGGTGAAGGTCACCGCCAGGATCTGGGAGGGAAAGGCGCGGTTCATGGACAGGATGTGGGCGATGCGGGTGGTGAGAACCCGCGTCTTGCCCGTGCCGGCGCCGGCGAGCACCAGAACCGGCCCGTCGAGGGTCTCCACCGCCGCGCGCTGTTCCGGGTTGAGCCCGTTCAGATAGGCGCGCGGCGCCCCGCCGCCGCTGCCGCCGGCGCGCGCGCGCGCGGCGATGCCGTCGGGCCGCAATGCGGGCGCGGCGGGCGCCTCGGTGGAAAGAATGCCCTTGTGTTCCGGAAGACCAGCCAAACGCCCGCTCACTGTTGCGGGCGCGCGGCGCCCGATCTGATTCTCATGAGAGAACAAAATGGCACCGGCGGGACGCGATTGCGAGGGGGGCGGGCGAATCATCGCGCCTGCGGGCGTTCGCCTCAGTCGTGGTCGTGGCCGTGATGATCGTCCGCCGGCAGCTCCACGCCGAAGGTCGCCACCAGATCCGCCACCTGGGCGGGGCTGAGATGGCGGGGATTGAGGTTGCGCAGCAACAGGTGGAGCTTCGCCGTTTCCTCCAGTTCCTCCATGGCATAGACGGCGGCTTCCAGCGTCTCCCCCGCCACCACCGGGCCATGGTTCGCCAGCAGCACGGAGGCATAGCGCCCCGCCAGCCCGCGAATGGCGCCGGCCACCGCCGGGTCGCCGGGGCGGTAATAAGGCAGCAGCGCCACCTGCCCGGCCCGCATCAACGAATAGGGGGTGAGCGGCGGCAGCACCGATTTCGGGTCCACGTCCGGCAGCATGGAGACCGCCACCGCATGGGTGGAGTGCAGGTGCACGATGGCCCGCGCCCGGGTGCGGGTGTCGTAGAGCGCGCTGTGGAGCGGCATTTCCTTGGTGGGCGCGGTGCCTTCCAGCAGGCGCCCCTGCGGATCGAGCCGGGACAGGGTGGCGGGGTCGAGGAAGCCGAGGCTGGCATTGGTGGGGGTCACCAGCCAGCCGCCGTCGTCGAGACGGACCGAGATGTTGCCGGACGAGCCCGGCGTCAGCCCGCGCTCGAACAGCGAGCGGGCAAAGCGGCAGATTTCCTCGCGCAGGCGGGCCTCGGACATGGCGTTTCATGCCTCCCTGTTGGTGTCGGCCGGCTGCGGCGCGGCAGTTTCCCCTTGGCAGTCTCGCATATCCCGACGTACCAAGGAGGTGAAGATCAAATCGATTAAAGGCAGGCGCGCAATGACCGGCCGGGAGGAACGCATGGCGCAGGCAATCAGGGCGGCGGTGTTCGGGCTCGGCTCCATGGGCGGCGGCATGGCGCGCTCCCTGCTGCGGGCCGGCATGGCCGTGACCGGCTTCGATCCCGCCACCGCAGCGGTGGCGGCCTTCGTGACGGACGGCGGCACGGGGGCCGACAGTGCACGGGTCGCGGCGGCGGGCGCGGACATCGCGGTGAGCGTGGTGGTGAATGCCGCCCAGACCGAGGCGCTGCTGTTCGGGCCGGAGGGCATTGCGGACCTTCTGCCCGAAGGCGCAGTCTTCGTCTCCTGCGCCACCATGGACCCGGACGTGGCGCGGGGCCTTGCGGCACGGCTGGAGGCGACGGGCCGGCTCTATCTCGATGCACCCATTTCCGGCGGTGCCGCCCGCGCCGCGACCGGCGCACTCACGGTGCTCGCCTCCGGTTCGCCCGCCGCCTTCGCAAAGGCGCGCCCGGCGCTCGATGCCATGGCGGCCAAGGTCTATGAGCTGGGCGCGGCGCCCGGCACCGGCGCGGCGTTCAAGATGATCAACCAGCTTCTGGCCGGCGTGCATATCGCGGCGGCCTCGGAGGCCTTCGCCTTTGCGGCGAAGCAGGGGCTGGACCTCGCCAAGGTCTATGAGGTCATCACCGCCTCTGCCGGCAACAGCTGGATGTTCGAGAACCGCATGCCCCACGTCCTGTCCGGCGACTATACGCCGCTCAGCGCCGTGGACATCTTCGTGAAGGATCTCGGCATCGTGCAGGACATGGCCCGCTCCAACCGCTATCCGGTGCCGCTCGCCGCCGCCGCGCTCCAGATGTTCCTCGCCGCATCGGGCGCAGGCATGGGCCGCGACGATGACGCCTCCGTCGCGCGCATCTATGCGCAGCTGTCCGGGACAAAGCTGCCCGGCGGCGGGTGAGGGGCGGAAACATTCACAGCAGCCGGAGCGGTCACCCGCCCGGCCCCATCATCCGGCAAGGACACACCCATGGCCCTCACGCTCGGCGCCGTTGCGGACGACTATACCGGCGCCTCCGACCTCGCCAACACCTTCACCAAGGCCGGCCTGCGCACCGTGCAGACCATTGGCGTGCCGGACCCCTCGCTCACCCTGCCGGATGTGGACGCCGTGGTGGTGGCGCTGAAAAGCCGCTCCATCCCCGCCGCCGAAGCGGTGGCGCTCTCCCGCGCGGCGGCGCGCTGGCTGCGGGAACGGGGGGCGGGACATGTGCTGTTCAAGGTCTGCTCCACCTTCGATTCCACCGATGCCGGCAATATCGGCCCGGTCACGGACGCGCTGCGGGCGGATTTCGGTGCGGGCATCGTGCTGGTGACACCGGCTTTCCCGGAAACTGGCCGCACGGTCTATCAGGGCCACCTGTTCGTCGGCGCCGTGCCGCTCCATGAGAGCCCGCTGAAGGACCATCCGCTCAATCCCATGCATGATGCCAATCTGGTGCGCGTGCTGGCACGCCAGTCCGAGGCGCCGGTGGGACTTGCGGACCTCGCCGTGATGGAGGCGGGAGCGGAGGCGCTGCGCGCG
>NCCY01000013.1 GCA_002279855.1 Rhizobiales bacterium 12-68-15 | reverse complement strand
AGGTTGACCGAGGGCGCCACCACCTCGATGCCGAGCCGCTGCGCCTCCTGCCGGAATTCCGCGAGCTTGTCGGTATTGCCCATGTCGAGCGTCATGGAAGCGGCGAGGAACTCGGTCGGGTAGTTCGCCTTCAGCCATGCCGTCTGGTAGGCGACGATGGCATAGGCGGCGGCGTGGGACTTGTTGAAGCCGTAGTCCGCGAACTTCGCCAGCAGGTCGAAGATGGTGTCCGCCTGCGGCTTCGGCACGCCGCGCTCGCCGGCACCGGAGACGAAGCGCTCGCGCTGCTTCTCCATCTCGGCGCGGATCTTCTTGCCCATGGCGCGGCGCAGCAGGTCGGCTTCGCCCAGCGAATAGCCGGCCAGCGCCTGCGCGATCTGCATCACCTGTTCCTGATAGATGATGACCCCGAAGGTCTCCTTCAGGTAGGGCTCCAGCTTGGGGTGGATATAGTCCGGCGTCGCGCGGCCGTGCTTGCAGTCGCAATAGACGGGGATGTTCGCCATGGGGCCGGGGCGGTAGAGCGCCACGAGGGCGATCAGGTCTTCCACCCGGTCGGCCTTCATGTCCACCAGCGCCCGGCGCATGCCCGCGCTTTCCACCTGGAACACGCCCACCGTCTCGCCCCGCGCCAGCATGGCGTAGGTCTTGGGATCGTCCAGCGGGATCTGCGACATGTCGAGACCGATGCCGCGCTGGCGGATCAGCTTCGCGGCGGTCTCGATGACGGTGAGGGTCTTCAGGCCGAGGAAGTCGAACTTCACCAGCCCGGCCTGCTCCACCCACTTCATGTTGTACTGGGTGACCGGCATGTCGGACTTGGGATCGCGATAGAGCGGCACCAGATGGTGCAGCGGGCGATCACCGATCACGATGCCGGCGGCATGGGTGGAGGCGTGGCGGTTGAGCCCTTCGAGGCGCACGGCGATGTCGAAGGCGCGCTTGACCACCTCCTCCTGCTCCTGCGCAGCCTGGAGGCGGGGCTCGTCATGGATGGCCTGCTTCAGGGTGACGGGCGCGGCCGGGTTCTGCGGCACCAGCTTGCAGAGCTTGTCCACCTGCCCGTAGGGCATTTCCAGCACGCGGCCGACGTCGCGCAGCACGCCGCGCGCCTGAAGGGTACCGAAGGTGATGATCTGCGCCACCTGCGCCCGCCCGTAGCGCTGCTGCACATAGGTGATCACCTCGTCGCGGCGGTCCTGGCAGAAGTCCACGTCGAAGTCCGGCATGGAGACGCGGTCGGGATTGAGGAAGCGTTCGAACAGCAGGCCGAATCGCAGCGGGTCGAGGTCGGTGATCTGGAGCGAATAGGCCACCAGCGAGCCGGCGCCCGAGCCGCGTCCCGGTCCCACCGGAATGTCGTGCGCCTTCGCCCACTTGATGAAGTCCGACACGATCAGGAAGTAGCCGGGAAACTTCATGCGGGTGATGATGGACAGCTCGTAGGCGAGGCGGTCCTCGTAAGTGGCCACATCAAGCCCCGGCGCCGGGCCGTGCTTGGCAAGGCGGGCGACGAGCCCCTCCTTCGCCTGCCGCTCCAGTTCGGCCGCCTCCGCCTCCAGCGCATCCGCCCCTGCCACATCCACCGTGGTGAAGCGCGGCAGGATGGGCTTCTGCGTGCGCACCCGGTAGGCGCAGCGGCGGGCGATCTCCACTGTGTTGGCGGTCGCCTCCGGCAGGTCGGCGAACAGGGCCAGCATTTCGGCGCGGGTCTTGAAGCGGTGCATGCGAGCCGAAGAACGGCTCGTTGGTGGCCACCAGCGGGATGCCCCGCGCATAGGCAAGGTCGAGCAGATGCGGCTCGGCGAGGCGTTCCACGTCCATGCCGTGGCGCTGGAGTTCCAGATAGAGCCGGTCGCCGAAAATCTCATGGAGGTCATCGAGCCGCTGGGCCGCAACATCCCCCTGCCCCGCCACGATGGCCCGGTCGATGGGGCCGGAGGGACCGCCGGTCAAAGCGATCAGGCCCTCACCGGACTCCCGCAGCCAGTCCAGCCGGATGCGCGGTTCCTCGTCGCTGGGCGTCTCCAGGAAGGCGCGGGACACCAGCGTCATCAGGCAGTGCCAGCCCGCCTCGCGCGAGGCCAGCAGCACGATCCGCGGCTTGCGCGCGGCCACCGCCTGCCGCCCGCCGGCAAGGTCCGGCAGGTCGAGTGCGAGCGTGCAGCCGATGATGGGCTGGATGCCGGAGCCCGCCATCTTCTCGGAAAACTCAAGGGCCCCGAACAGGTTGCCCGTATCCGTCAGCGCCAGCGCCGGCTGGCCGTCCGCCTTGGCGAGATCCGCCAGTTTGCCGAACGACAGCGCGCCCTCCAGCAGCGAGTAGGAGGAGTGCAGGTGCAGATGGATGAAGCCGGGGTCTGACATGGGTCTCCGGGGAGGATACCGGCGCGCGGCCTTGTGCGGCGCCTGGACTCACGGCTCAGTGTAGCGCAGGGCGATCGGGAATGACGAGGTGGCGATGCGCGCCTTTGTGGGAAGCTGGCAGTTCTGGGCGCTGGGGGCGGCGGTTTTCGCGGCCCTCACCGCCATTTTCGGCAAGGTGGGGGTGAGCGGAATCAACACCGATCTCGCCACCTTCATCCGCACCGTGGTGATTCTCGCAATCATCGCGCTGGTGGTGACGGCGGGGGGCGAATGGCGTCCGCTGGATGAGGTCTCGCCCAAGGCGTGGCTGTTCCTCATCCTGTCCGGCCTCGCCACGGGCGCCTCGTGGCTCTGCTATTTCCGCGCCCTCCAGATCGGCGATGCCGGGCAGGTGGCGCCGCTGGACAAGCTGAGCGTCGTGATGGTGGCGGTGTTCGGCGCCGTGTTTCTCGGCGAGCGGCTGTCGGCCCTCAACTGGCTGGGCGTCGTCCTCATCGCCGGCGGGGCCGTGCTGGTGGCCGTGCGCTGACGCCCGGGTCAGGCGAGTTCGACGATCGCACCGTCCCGCAGGGTCACGCGGCGGTCCATCTGGGCGGCAAGGTCGAGATTGTGGGTGGCGATCAGCGCCGCAACGCCGGTGGCATGCACCAGTTCGGTCAGGGCACCGAAGACATGGGCCGAGGTGCGCGGATCGAGATTGCCGGTGGGCTCGTCCGCCAGCAGCAGGCGCGGCGCATTGGCCAACGCGCGGGCGATGGCGACGCGCTGCTGCTCTCCGCCCGACAGTTCCGCCGGCCGATGGGTCAGCCGGTGGCCGAGGCCCAGATAGGACAGGAGGTCGCCGGCGCGGGCATTGGCCTCCTTCTTCGAAAGCCCCCGGATCATCTGCGGCAGCGCCACATTCTCCAGGGCGGTGAACTCGCCCAGCAGATGATGGAACTGATAGACGAAGCCCACATGCAGGCGGCGGATGCGGGTGCGCTCGGCGTCCGACAGCTTGGAGGTGGCGCGGCCATCGATATAGACCTCGCCGTCGTCCGGATGCTCCAGCAGGCCGGCGAGGTGCAGCAGGGTGGACTTGCCCGAGCCGGACGGCGCCACCAGCGCCACAGACTGGCCATGCTCGATCACGAAATCCGCATTGCGCAGGACCTCGATATGCCCCTCGCCCTGGGTGTAACGGCGACCGACGCCCACCAGCGCCAGCGCCGGGGCCATTTCGCTGTCCGGGGAAGCCGCAGCAGCCATCACTCGTATCTCAGGGCTTCGACGGGATCGAGCCGCGCTGCCCGCCAGGAGGGGTAGAGGGTGGCGAACAGCGAGAGCACCAGCGCCATCACCACCACCGAGACGGTCTCGCTCATGTTCATCTGCGCTGGCAGCTTGGAGAGGTAATACAGCTCCGGCGAGAACAGCTCCGTGCTGGTGAGCCAGGAGATGAAGCGGCGGATTTCCTCGATATTGAGGCACACCAGCACGCCGAGCATCAGCCCCACCAGCGTTCCGACGACGCCGATGCTCGCCCCCGTGATGAGGAAGATGCGCATCACGGCCCCGCGCGTCGCCCCCATGGTGCGCAGCACGGCGATGTCGTGGCCCTTGTCCTTCACCAGCATGATGAGGCCCGACACGATGTTGAGCGCCGCCACCAGCACGATGAGGGTGAGGATGAGGAACATCACGTTCCGTTCCACCTGTAGGGCGTTGAAGAAGGTGGCGTTGCGCTGGCGCCAGTCCACCACATAGACCGGCCGCTCCGCCGCCGACAGGATGGTGGGCCGCAGCAGCCCCACATCGTCGGGATTGTCCACATAGACCTCGATGGCGTTCACATCGCCATTGCGGTTGAAATAGGCCTGCGCCTCCGGCAGCGGCATGAACAGGAAGGCGCCGTCATATTCCGACATGCCGATCTCGAAGATCGCCGCCACCTTGTACACCTTGATGCGCGGCGAGGTGCCCATTGGGGTCACCGCCCCGCGCGGCGCCACAAGCGTGATGTTGTCGCCCGCATGCAGGGAGAGCTGGTCCGCGAGGCGCTTGCCGATGGCGACCCCCTGCCCCTGGTCGAAGCCTTCCAGCGTGCCGGCGCGGATGTTGTTGGCGATGGACGGCAGCTTGCGCAGGTCGGCCTCGCTGAGGCCGCGCACAAGCACGCCCGAGGCATTGTAGGCCGAAGAGGCGAGCGCCTGGCCTTCCACCAGCGGCACGGCGAACTTCACGCCGTTCAGCTTGCCGAGGCGCTCGGCCACCTCCTTGTAGTCGGTGAGCGGCCGCTCCAGCGGCTGGACGAGAAGATGGCCGTTGAGGCCGAGAATCTTGCCCAGCAATTCCTGCCGGAAGCCGTTCATCACCGCCATCACGATGATCAGCGTCGCGACCCCGAGCACGATGCCGAGGAAGGAGAAGCCGGCGATGACCGAGATGAAGCCTTCCTTGCGGCGCGCCCGCAGGTAGCGCAGCGACAGCATCCACTCGAACGCGGAAAAGGGCCGGGTTCCCGTGGGCTCCGGCCGGTCTTCCGCGTGCTGTGCCATGCGCTGCGCTCCACTCACGCGGTCAACCTTGCGACCACATCGCCAAGGGACAGCAGTTCACGCGCGCCGTCCACCCTGCGCTTCAGCTCCACCTTGCCCTCGGCGAGGCTTTTCGGCCCCACGAGGATCTGCCAGGGCAGGCCGATGAGGTCGGCGGTGGCGAATTTCGCGCCCGCACGCTCCTCCGTATCGTCATACAGCACATCGAATCCGGCGGCGGTGAGGTCCGCATAGAGCTTGCCGCAGGCGCCGTCCACGGCCGCATCGCCGGTCTTCAGGTTCAGGATGCCCACCTGGAAGGGGGCGACCGCCTCCGGCCAGATGATTCCCGCCTCGTCATGGTTGGCCTCGATCATCGCCGCCACAAGGCGCGAGGGGCCGATGCCGTAGGAGCCCATGTGGACCATGTGCTCGGCGCCGTCCGGCCCCTGCACCTTGGCGCCGAAGGGCTCGGAATATTTGGTGCCGAAATAGAAGATGTGGCCCACCTCGATGCCCCGCGCGGCCATGCGGCGCGCCTCGGGGATGGCGGCGAAGGCCGCCTCGTCATGCTTCTCGGACGTTGCGGAATAAAGCTCGGTCCACTGGTCCACGAGGTCCTGAAGGCCGGCGCGGTCCTCGAAGTCCGTGGTCGCGGGCGGCGCGGGCTTGTCGAGATAATCGGCGTGACAGAACACCTCGCTCTCGCCGGTGGAGGCGAGAATGATGAATTCGTGGGAGAGGTTGCCGCCGATGGGTCCCGTGTCCGCCACCATGGGAATCGCCTTCAGCCCCATGCGGGCGAAGGTGCGCAGATAAGCGGCGAACATCTTGTTGTAGGAATGGCGGGCGCCGGCCGCGTCGAGGTCGAAGGAATAGGCATCTTTCATGAGGAATTCGCGCGAGCGGTAGACGCCGAAGCGCGGGCGCACCTCGTCCCGGAACTTCCACTGGATGTGGTAGAGGTTCAGCGGCAGCGCCTTGTAGGACTTCACATAGGCCCGGACGATCTCGGTGATCATCTCTTCATTGGTGGGGCCGAACAGGATCTCGCGGTCATGCCGGTCGCGGATGCGCAGCATTTCCTTGCCGTAGTCGTCATACCGGCCGCTCTCGCGCCACAGGTCCGCCGACTGGATGGTGGGCATCAGCATCTCGATGGCGCCCGCCCGATTCTGCTCCTCGCGGATGATGTTGCAGATCTTGTTGAGGACGCGATGGCCGAGGGGAAGCCAGGCATAGATGCCCGCGCTTTCCTGTCGCACCATGCCCGCCCGGAGCATCAGGCGGTGGGAGACGATCTCCGCTTCCTTCGGAACTTCGCGAAGGATCGGCAGGAAATAACGGGAAAGGCGCATGGCGGGGACTCAAGGGGCTCAATATTGCGTTGCGCCGCCAGTGAAAGCGGAACGGTCGGGAAAACACAAGCCCGGCGCGGGCAGGAAAAGGCCGGATGTGTTGCAACGCAGCAAATGATCTATTGCGGCGCAAGGATGACAAACCCGTAAATCTTGTTCTACTTTAGGCAAATCAAAGAAAGGGGTCCGCCATCGTGCCTTCATCGGCATCTTGGGAGAGGTCCAGGTCTCGGGAGGAAGGTCAACAAACAAGCCGCCCGACCATGGCCTCCTGAGGCACGGAAGAATCGGAAGCGGCCGCACATCGGCGGGACGTCTGCACCAACGTCCGAGCTACAAATCGTGCTAACGGAACATGGCGAGGCAGGGGCCTCGCCTTTTTCTTTTTTAATGGCTGCTTCAGTCAGATTCCCGTGTTGTCCGGCAGGCGCGCCAGAGGCCGGGCCACAGCCTCACGGCCGCCCCCACCTCTCATCACAAAGGAACGCGCCTCTGCGGGCGCGCCATCCGTGCGTTCCGAATGCGCAGCGCATCTGCCTGACCGGACAGCCCGGTTGCGAGGACCGCCCGAGGCTCCGAATCCTGCCCAAAGGCGAGATGTCAGTTCGACTCGCTCTTGAACGGCATGGGCAGGTCGGACAGCGAGATGAGGCCGCTGGTGCCGATCCAGATCAGCCCGGCTGTGACGAAGGCGGCGACGATGCTGGTGGCGATCGCCTTGCGCAGCAGATGGGGCCGCACGGGAGCGCCCGGATCGGTGCCCGGCTCCACATCGCCCTGCTCCGCCTGGCTGCGCACGCCCCAGGGCAGAACGGTGAACAGCATCACCCACCAGGTGATGAAATAGATGGCGAGATAGGTGGTGATGGCCACGGCGTCAGGCCTGTTCCAGTTCCACGAGCGTTCCGTTGAAGTCCTTCGGGTGCAGGAACAGCACCGGTTTGCCATGGGCGCCGATCTTCGGCTCCCCGTCACCCAGCACGCGCGCGCCATCGGCCTTCAGCTTGTCGCGCGCGGCGCGGATGTCCTCCACCTCGTAGCAGATGTGGTGGATGCCACCGTCCGGATTGCGCTCCAGGAACTTCGCGATGGGCGAGGCCTCGCCGAGCGGCTCCAGCAGCTCGATCTTGGTGTTGGGAAGGTTGATGAACACGGTGGTCACGCCATGGGCGTGCTGCTGCACCTGATCCGACACCTCGGCGCCCAGCGTGTCGCGATACAGCGCCGTGGCAGCGGCGATGTCGCGCACCGCGATGGCCACATGATTGAGCCGTCCGATCATCGTCCCCTCCGGATCTGCCAGCCGGCGCGCGCCGGCCCATTCTGCGAGACCCCACTGCCGGTCATGGACCGCCAGTGGGCACCCCTCACGAAGCCTGATGGTATCAGACCTCGACCACGTGCACGTGGCAAACGGGCTTTTTGCCCCAGATGGCGTTGACGGCGCCGCGCACCGCCCGCTCCAGCGATTCGGCGATGGCGTCCGCATCCCGCCGGCGCGCGCGGGGCAAGTTCTCGAAGGTCGTGACGACCGTATCGAGGATGTGGTCCAGCACGTCGCTGCCCCCCTCCCCGCGCTCCGGCAGTCCGGTGGCTTCCACACTCGGATCGCCCACCAGCGCGCCCTTGGCGTCGATGGCGAGCGCCACGGAGACCACGCCGACGAAGGACAGCTTGCGCCGCTCGGGAATGGTGCGCGCGGCTTCCGGAATCAGCAGGCGGCCGTCCTTGTAGAGCCGGCCAAACGGCACGTCGTCCACCCGCTCGGCCGGACCGGGCGCGAGGCGCACCACATGGCCGTCCGAACAGATCACCACTTCCTTCACGCCGAGGCCGCGGGCGAGTTCCGCATGGGCGGCCAGATGCATGGGCTCGCCATGCACCGGCACCGACACCTGCGGGCGCACCCAGCCATACATCTGTTCCAGTTCGCCCCGGCGCGGATGGCCGGAGACATGGACCAGCCCGTCACGGTCGGTCACCACCCGGATGCCGCGCTTGACCAGACCGTTGATGACCTTGTTCACCACCCGCTCATTGCCGGGAATGGTGCGCGACGAGAACACCACCACGTCGCCCTTGGAGAGGGCGATCTCGGGATGGTCGTCCTCCGCAATCCGCCGCAGCGCGGCGCGCGGCTCACCCTGCGAGCCGGTCAGTAGTGCCACCACCTTGTCGCGCGGCAGGTAGCCATAGGCTTCCACCGAGCGGAAGGGCGGGATGCCGTCCAGCATGCCCTGCTCACGCGCCACGCCGATCACCCGGTCCATGGCGCGCCCGACCACCACGACCTCGCGGTCGTTCACCATGGCCGCCTCGCCGATGGAGCGGATTCGCGCCACGTTGGAGGAGAAGGTGGTGAAGCAGATGCGGTTCTTCGCCTGCGCGACGATTTCCTTCAGCGTCTGCGCCACGTCCGCTTCCGAAGGGGAAACGCCGTCGCGCACCGCATTGGTGGAATCGCAGATGATGGCGCGCACGCCCTCGTCGCCCAGCGCCTTCAGCCGGGCGCTGTCGGTGACATGGCCGACCACCGGATTGGGGTCCAGCTTCCAGTCACCCGTATGCAGGACAAGGCCCGCCTCGGTGCGGATGGCGATGGCATGGCTGTCCGGGATCGAGTGGGCGACCCGGATGAACTCCACCTCGAACGGCCCGAGCTGCAGCGGCTCGCCGGCCCGCACGATGGTCACCGGCACCTTCGGGGCGCCGGGCTCGTTCCAGCTCTTCGCTTCCAGCAGGCCCGCGGTGAAGCGGGTGGTGTAGACCGGAACTTTCAGCTTCGGCCACAGGTCGAGCACCGCGCCCACATGGTCCTCGTGACCATGGGTCAGGATGAGCCCGACAATGTTCTTCTTCTCCGCCTCGAGGAAGCGGATGTCGGGCAGGACCAGATCCACGCCCGGCGCCTCTTCGCCCGCAAAGCTCATGCCGAGATCGACCATGAGCCACTGGCGGTTGCGGCGGGGACCAAATCCGTAAAGACCCAGATTCATCCCGATCTCGCCAACCCCTCCGAGGGGCGCGAAGACCAGTTCAGATACGTCAGACATTGTGACCGCTACTCTCCCCTGGGCAGGGAGACGTCCCCCGCGGTGATGATTTCCGCGATGCCGTCCTTGCGCCGAAGCATCATGGCCCCGCGCGCATCGATACTCTCGAACCGTCCCGTCACTTCCCGCTCACCCACCTTCACCGTCACCGCATCCCCGATCGCGAAGGCGTGGCGCATCCAGTCGCTGCGGATGGACGGGAAGCCGTTGCCGCCATTCCACTGGTTGAGCCGCACCGCCATGGCGGTGTCCAGCGCCTCCAGCACCCGGTCGGGCGCCGCCGGCGCGCCGGCCGCTTCCAGGCTGGTGGCCGGATAGGGCAGATCGTCGGGATGGTGCAGGCAGTTGACGCCGAATCCCACCACGGCGCAGGCGCGCCCGGCGGGATCATTGGCGCCTTCCACCAGAATCCCGGCCAGCTTGCCGCCGTTCAGGATCAGGTCGTTGGGCCATTTCAGCTTCAGCGTGTCGGTCGCCAGCAAGGGCGCGGCCGCGATCACGGCATCGCGCAAGGCGAGGCCCGCCACGAAGCAGAGCTGCGCCAGATTGGCCACCGGCGCGGGATTGGGAAGGATGACGCTGGCGAACAGGTTGCCCAGTTCGCTCGTCCACGGGCGCCCGCGACGGCCCCGTCCGGCGGTCTGGATGTCCGCGACCAGCCAAACGGGAAGGGACTCGCCACGGCTAAGCCGCGCGAGACCCTCTTCATTGGTGGACCCGATTTCCGTGAACCGGACGATGGGGACCGTGGAGCTTTGGAACCGCTGAAGCGCCATCGGTCAGAAAAGCGCGCGCGCAGCCGCCCCGGCCGCATCGATGAGAGGGGCCGGCCACAGGAAGTAGAACACGGTGAACAGGCCAGACACGCTGAGCACCGCTTTCAGTTCGCCGGGCATGGGATCGAAGGCATCCGCGGGTTCGTCGAAATACATGATCTTCACGATCCGCAGATAATAGTACGCGCCGACGACGGAAGCGAGCACGCCGATGACCGCGAGGCCATAAAGCCCGGCCTGAATGGCGGCGAGGAACACATAATATTTCGCCAGGAAGCCGGCCAGCGGCGGAATGCCGGCGAGCGAAAACATCAGCCCGGCAAGCGCGAGTGCCATCAGCGGACGGGTGCGGGCAAGGCCCGACAGGTCGTCAATGGTCTCGACGGCGCGGCCGTTGCGGCGCATGGCGAGCACGCAGGCGAAGGAACCGAGCGTCATGGCCACATAGATGGCCATGTAGACCATCACGCCCCGCACACCTTCCGGTGTCGCGGCTGCAAGGCCCACCAGGGCAAACCCCATATGGCCGATGGAGGAATAGGCCAGCAGGCGCTTGATGTTCTTCTGCCCGATCGCCGCGAACGCACCAAGCACCATGGAGGCGATGGACACGAAGGCGATGATCTGCTGCCACTGGTGGGTGACGTTGGGCAGGGCCTCGATGGCCACCCGCAGGAACACCGCCATGGCGGCCACCTTCGGCGCGGTGGCGAAGAACGCGGTCACCGGGGTCGGGGCGCCTTCGTATACGTCGGGCGTCCACATGTGGAACGGCACGGCCGAGACCTTGAAGCACAGGCCAGCCATGACGAACACGATGCCGAAGATCAGCCCCAGGGTCGGCGTGGTCGCCGCCTTGGCGATGCCCTCGAAATTCACCGTCCCGGTGAAGCCGTAGAGCAGCGAGGCGCCATAGAGCAGCATGCCGGAGGAAAGCGCGCCGAGGACAAAATACTTCAGACCCGCCTCGGTGGAGCGCACCGAGTCCCGGTTGATGGCCGCGATCACATAGAGCGACAGGCTCATGAGTTCGAGGCCGAGATAGAGTGCGATCAGGTCGCCGGCCGACACCAGCATCATCATGCCGAGGGTCGCGATCAGCACCAGAACGGCATATTCGAACTTGTTCTGCTGCTCCCGGTTCAGCCAGTCCACCGACATGATGAGCGAGACGGTGGCGCCCAGCAGCGCCAGCGCCTTCATGAAGCGGGAGAAGGGATCGATCACGAGGGCGCCGTTGAAGGCCACCACCGGCACCGCAGGCTTCAGCAGGACGAGGATGAACACCGCCGCGAGCACGGCAATGGCGAGGCCCGTGACCAGATTGGCCGAACGCTCTCCCCGGATCGCCCCCACCAGCAGCAGCACGATGGCAGCCAGGGCGAGGACAAGTTCGGGAAGGACTGCGCCGAGCGGGGGCAGGAGGGGGTGCATCGGGCGACCTCGGATCAGAAGCTGAGCAGCAGCGCGGCGGTTTTCACCGCCTGGGCCACGGTATCGGTGCGGGCCACCACCGCGTTCACGGCCGTAGCGGTCATGTTCAGGATGGGGGCCGGGTAGAAGCCGAAGAAGATGGTGAGGACAACGAGCGGAGCCATAATCACCAGCTCGCGCCGGTTCAGGTCCATCATGTCCTTCAGGCTGTCCTTCTCCAGCGTGCCGAACACCACGCGGCGGTAGAGCCACAGGGCATAGGCGGCGGAGAGGATGACGCCGGTTGCCGCGAAGAAGGCCACCCAGGTGTTGCGCTCGAACACCGCCATCATGGTGAGGAACTCGCCCACGAAGCCCGACGTGCCCGGCAGGCCCACATTGGCCATGGTGAACACCATGAGCGCCACGGCATATTTCGGCATGCGGTTCACGAGGCCGCCATAGGCGGCGATCTCGCGGGTGTGCATGCGGTCATAGATGACGCCGACGCACAGGAACAGCGCGGCCGAGACGAAGCCGTGCGAGATCATGAGGAACATGGCGCCCTGGAGCCCCTGCTCGTTCATGGCGAAGATGCCCATGGTGACGAAGCCCATATGGGCGATCGACGAATAGGCAATCAGCTTCTTGATGTCCTCCTGCACCAGCGCGACCAGCGAGGTGTAGATGATGGCGATCACGGAGAGGGTGTAGACCAGCGGCGCGAACAGGTGCGACGCCTCCGGGAACATGGGCAGCGAGAAGCGGATGAAGCCGTAGCCGCCCATCTTCAGCAGCACGCCCGCCAGGATGACCGAGCCGGCGGTGGGCGCCTCGACGTGGGCGTCGGGCAGCCAGGTGTGCACCGGCCACATGGGCATCTTCACCGCGAAGGAGGCGAAGAAGGCGAGCCACAGCCAGGTCTGCATGCCCGAAGGGAAGCCGAACTGCATCAGGGTGGGAACGTCCGTCGTGCCCGCCTTCCAGTACATGGCCATGATGGCGAGCATCATGAGCACGGAGCCGGCCAGCGTGTAGAGGAAGAACTTGAAGCTGGCATAGATGCGGCGCGCGCCACCCCAGATGCCGATGATGAGGAACATCGGGATCAGGCCGGCTTCGAAGAAGAAGTAGAACAGCACCAGATCGAGGGCACAGAAGGTGCCGATCATCATGGTCTCGAGGACCAGGAAGGCGATCATGTATTCCTTCACCCGCTTGTGCACGCTCTCCCAGGAGGCGAGGATGCAGAACGGCATGAGGAAGGTGGTGAGCAGCACCAGCGGCAGCGAGATGCCGTCGACGCCCATGTGATAGGCGGCGATGTCGCCGAGCCACCTGTGCTTTTCCACGAACTGGAAGCCGGGCGCGGCGGAATCGTAGCCGGGCAGCAGCAGCAGGGACACCAGGAAGGTGACGAGCGTGGTCCACAGCGCCACCCAGCGGGCGTTGCGGGCAGTCACGGCCTCGTCGCCCTGCACCACGAGGATGAACAGGGCACCGACCAGCGGCAGGAAGGTAATGACGGAGAGGATCGGCCAGGTGGTCATCGTCACACTCCGGCAAACATGAACCAGGTGATGAGAGCGGCCACGCCGATCAGCATCACGAAGGCATAGTGATAAAGGTAGCCGCTCTGGAGCCGCACCACGCGGCCAGTCACGTCCATCACGCGGGCAGAGACGCCGTTGGGGCCGAGACCGTCGATGATGCGCACGTCACCCTGCTTCCAGAGCATGCGTCCGATCCAGAGGGACGGCTTCACGAACAGGAAGTCGTACGCCTCGTCGAAGTACCACTTGTTCAGCAGGAACTGGTACAGCGCATCCTGGCTGCGGGCGAGGCGGACGGGCAGCGAGCGGTCCACCACATAGAACCAGTAGGCCACCAGGAAGCCCAGCGCCATCATCAGCGTCGGCATGTACTTCGCCCACAGCGGGATGTTGTGCATCTCGTGCAGGATATGGTTCTCCGCCCCCATGAAGATGGAGTTGCGGAAGAAGTGCGCCACATCGTGGCCGGCGAAGTCGTTGTAGAACACGAAGCCGGCGAACACCGACCCGACACCCAGAACCGCGAGCGGAATGGTCATCACCAGCGGCGATTCATGCGCCGCCTCGTAATGGTGATGGTCGTGCGGGTGTCCGTGGAAGGTCAGGAACACCAGACGCCAGGAATAGAACGAAGTCAGCGCGGCGGCCGCCACCGTCATCACCCAGCCATAGAGGGCGAAGTGATTGTGGGAGGCCCAGGCGGACTCGATGATGGCGTCCTTGGAATAATAGCCGGCGAGGAACGGGAAGCCCGTGATGGCGAGCGTGCCGATCATCATCATGGCGTAGGTGAAGGGGATCTTCTTGTAGAGCCCCCCCATGTTCCGCATGTCCTGCTCGTGGTGCATCGCATTGATGACCGAGCCGGCGCCGAGGAACAGCAGCGCCTTGAAGCAGGCGTGCGTGAACAGGTGGAACACGCCGATGGAATAGGCCCCTGCCCCCATGGCCACGAACATGTAGCCGAGCTGCGAGCAGGTGGAATAGGCGATCACCTTCTTGATGTCGTTCTGCACCAGCGCGATGGTCGCCGCGAACATGGCGGTCGTCGCACCCACCAGCATCACCAGGTCCAGCGCGGTCGGCGACAGCTCGAAGATGGGCGACATGCGCGCCACCATGAACACGCCGGCGGTGACCATGGTCGCGGCGTGGATGAGGGCCGAGACCGGGGTCGGGCCTTCCATCGCGTCGGGAAGCCAGGTGTGCAGCAGGAACTGGGCGGACTTGCCCATGGCGCCGATGAACAGAAGGATGCAGATGACCGTCGGCGCGTCCCAGTTGTGGCCGAGGAACGAGATGGTCTTGCCGGCAAGGCCGGGCGCCTGCGCGAACACGGTGTCGAAGTTCACCGCGCCGGTCATCACGAAGATGGCGAAGATGCCGAGGATGAAGCCGAAGTCGCCGACGCGGTTGACCACGAACGCCTTCATGGCAGCGGCATTGGCCGAGGGCTTCTCATACCAGAAGCCGATCAGCAGGTAGGAGGCGAGGCCGACGCCCTCCCAGCCGAAGAACATATGCAGCAGGTTGTCCGCCGTCACCAGCATGAGCATGGCGAAGGTGAACAGCGACAGGTAGGCGAAGAAGCGCGGGCGGCTCGGATCCTCGTGCATGTAGCCGATGGAATAGAGATGCACGAGCGACGACACCGTCGTCACCACGATCAGCATGATGGCCGTCATGGTGTCGATGCGGAGCGCCCAGTCGATCTTGAGATCGCCCACATACATCCACTGCATCACCTGGACGCGCGTGTCATGGCCGCCGAAGCCCACATTGAAGAAGGCGATCCAGGCCAGCACGCAGGCGATGAACAGGAAGGAGGTGGTGACGACCTCGGACGCGCGCGCGCCGATGGCGCGGCCGAACAGGCCGGCAATGAGGAAGCCGATGAGGGGGAGGAAGACAATCGCCTGATACATGGCCTCAGCCCTTCATGGCATTGATGTCCTCGACGGCGATCGAACCGCGGTTGCGGTAATACACCACGAGGATGGCGAGCCCGATGGCCGCCTCGGCGGCGGCGACGGTGAGGATCAGCAGCGCGAACACCTGCCCCACGATGTTGCCGAGGAAGGCGGAAAAGGCGACGAGATTGATGTTCACCGCCAGCAGGATCAGCTCCACCGACATCAGGATGACGATGACGTTCTTCCGGTTGAGGAAGATGCCGACCGTTCCGAACGTGAACAGGATCGCGGCGACGGTGAGATAGTGGGACAGCCCGATTTCCATCATCGCCTCCTCAGATGCCCTGGCCCGGACGGACCTTGACCACGTCCATGCCGTCCTTGGGGGTGCGGGCCACCTGGGCGGAGATGTCCTGCCGCTTCACATTCGGCTTGTGGCGGAGCGTCAGCACGATGGCGCCGATCATCGCCACCAGCAGCACCATGCCCGCCGCCTGGAAGAAGTAGACATATTCGGTGTAGAGCACCCGGCCCAGCTGCTGGGTGTTGGTGAGGCCGCTCACCGCCTGCGTCACGGCGGGCGCAGTGGCCAGCGTCGCGCTGGAGGCCCAGCTCCCAACCACCAGCACCAGCTCGGCGAGGAACACGAGCCCCACCAGCACGCCGATGGGCAGGTATTGCAGGAAGCCCTGTCGCAGCTCCACGAAGTCCACGTCGAGCATCATCACGACGAACAGGAAGAGCACCGCGACGGCGCCCACATAGACCACCACCAGGATGAGGCCGAGGAATTCCGCGCCGATCAGGATGAACAGCCCCGCCGCATTGACGAAGCAGAGGATCAGGAACAGCACCGAATGCACCGGATTGCGCGACGCGATGACCATGAAGGCGGAGGCCACCAGCACGCCGGCGAAGAGATAGAAAAACGCTGCCGCGACACTCATGCGCCGAGCCCCTTCTTGCGCGGCGCGCGAGCGCCGATCCTCACCATGCCCGCAAGCGGGACATGCGCGCCGGAACAGCCGGCTGTCGTCTCAGTGGCGGCGGTGCCGCGGAACCGCAAGCGGCCGCCGGCCCGTCGATAGCCCGTACCCATCACCAAAGTCCACTCGTCTGAGGCGCCGCAGGACACGGCCGCCGCCCAACCCCGAAAGAACCGCCCCAGGACGGCCCCGATCCCCCGCGCCGCGTTCAGCGATACGGCGCGTCAAGCGCGATCGCCTGTGCGATCTCGCGCTCCCAGCGGTCGCCGTTCGAAAGCAGCCGCTCCTTGTCGTAATACAGTTCCTCGCGCGTCTCGGTGGCGAACTCGAAGTTCGGCCCCTCGACGATGGCATCCACCGGGCAGGCTTCCTGGCAGAAGCCGCAATAGATGCACTTCACCATGTCGATGTCGTAACGCGTCGTGCGGCGGGTGCCGTCATTGCGGCGCGGGCCGGCCTCGATGGTGATGGCCTGCGCGGGGCAGATGGCCTCGCACAGCTTGCACGCGATGCAGCGTTCCTCGCCGTTCGGATAGCGGCGCAGCGCATGCTCGCCCCGGAAGCGCGGCGAGATGGGGTTCTTCTCGAACGGATAGTTGATGGTCGCCTTGGGCTTGAAGAAATAGCGCATGGCGAGGAAGAAGCCGGAAACCAGCTCCGTCAGGAAAATGGCGCGGGCCGCCTGATCGAGCTTCATGGCTCAAGCTCCAATCGTGTGCTGGGGAACGTTCGGGCTCATTGCGGCGCCGTCCCCGTGAAGTGCAGGACGCTCGCCACCACCACGACAGCCACCAGCGAGATGGGCAGGAACACCTTCCAGCCCAGCCGCATGAGCTGGTCGTAGCGATAGCGGGGCACCATGGCCTTGGCCATGGCGAACAGGAAGAACATGAAGCACAGCTTCAGCACGAACCACACCAGCCCCGGCACCCAGGTGAAGGGTGCGAACGGCAGCGGCGAGAGCCAGCCGCCGAGGAACAGGATCGTGCCCATGGCGCACATGGTCATGATCGCCACATACTCGCCGAGCATGAACAGCAGGTAGGGCGTGGAGCCGTATTCGGTCATGAAGCCGGCCACCAGCTCCGATTCCGCCTCGACCAGGTCGAAGGGCGGACGGTTCGTCTCCGCCAGCGCGGACACGAAGAAGATGACGAACATCGGCAGCAGCGGCAGGAAATACCAGTTCAGCAGCCCGAGCGGGCCGTCCTGCGCCTCGACGATCTTGGACAGGTTTTGCGACCCCGCGCACATCAGCACGGTGATGATGACGAAGCCGATGGAGACCTCGTAGGACACCATCTGTGCCGCCGAGCGCAGCGCCGCGAGGAACGGATACTTCGAGTTCGACGCCCAGCCGGCCATGATGATGCCGTACACGCCGAGCGAGGAGATGGCGAAGATATAGAGGATGCCCACATTGAGGTCGGCAATCACCCAGCCGTCCGCAATCGGCACCGCCACCCAGGCCGCAAGCGCGAGCACGCAGGTGACGAGCGGCGCCAGCAGGAACAGCGCCTTGTTGGCGCCGGAGGGGATCACCGGCTCCTTCAGCACGAACTTCAGCAGATCCGCGAACGACTGGAACAGGCCGAACGGCCCCACCACGTTCGGACCGCGCCGAAGCTGCACCGCCGCCCAGATCTTGCGATCGGCCAGCAGGATGTAAGCGATGAAGACGAGCAGGGCGACGAGCAGGGCAAGGCTCTGCCCCACGATGATCGCCACCTTCAGAAAAGTGTCCTGCCAGGTCATGCGTCCGCCCTGCCCTTATTCCGCCGCCACTGCGGCCGCCGCACCCATCCGCAGCGCCGAGCATTCCGCCATGATGGCCGAAGCGCGCGCGATGGGGTTGGTGAGATAGAAGTCCGTGATCGCCGGCGCGAACGCCGCCTTGTCGGTGGTGCCGCCCTGCTGCGCCAGCGCCGTCAGCGCTGCCGGATCGGCCGTCTCCACCATGTCGATCCGCCCGAAATGGGGGTGCGCGGCCACCAGGGCGGCGCGCAGGGCCGACAGCTGGTCATACGGCAGCTTCTGCCCCAGCACTTCGGAGAGGGCCCGCAGGATCGCCCAGTCCTCGCGCGCCTCTCCCGGAGGGAAGGCGGCCCGGTTGGCGAACTGCACCCGGCCTTCGGTGTTCACATAGAGGCCCGACTTCTCGGAATAGGCCGCGCCGGGCAGGATCACGTCGGCGCGGTGCGCGCCACGGTCGCCATGGGTCCCGATATACACGGTAAACGCGCCGGGGGCGATCTCGATCTCGTCCGCGCCCAGCAGGAACACGATGTCCGCTCCGCCCGGCGACGCCAGGGCAGCGGCATCAAGGCCGCCTGCGGCCGGCACGCAGCCCACATCGAGCGCACCCACGCGGGCGGCGGCGGTGTGGAGCACGGCGAAGCCGTTCCAGCCGTCCTTCACGGCACCCACCGACACCGCAAGGCGCGCGGCGAGCGCGAGCACCGCAGCACCGTCGGCGCGGGCGAGAGCCCCCTGCCCCACGATGATGAGCGGCCTCTCCGCGCCCTTCAGCACGTCGGCAAAGGTGCCGGCGCCGGCGAGGTCCGCCAGCGTCTCGGGGCCGGCGCCGAGATAGTCATAGGGATAGGTCAGGTCCGCCGGCACGCCGACGAGGCCGATGCGCAGGTTGCCTGCGGTCGCCCGCCAGCGCTTGCGGATGCGGGCATTGAGGACGGGGGCCTCGCTGCGGGGGTCGGTGCCCACCAGCAGGATGGCGTCGGCATCCTCGATCCCCGCGATGCCGGGATTGAACACATAAGTGGCGCGGCCGAGGGCCGGGTCGATCCTCGTCCCGTCCTGGCGGCAATCGATGTTGCCGGAGCCGAGCTTGCCCACAAGCTCCTTCAGCGCGAACGCTTCCTCGGCGGTGGCAAGGTCACCCACGATGGCGCCAATGCGGTTGGCCGGCGTCGCCTTCACCTTCGCGGCGATGGCGTCGAACGCCTCCATCCAGGTGGCGGGGGCGAGGCGGCCGTTGCGGCGCACATAGGGCCGGTCCAGGCGCTGGGTCTTCAGGCCGTCCCACACATAGCGGGTCTTGTCCGAAATCCACTCCTCGTTCACCGCCTCGCTGGTGCGGGGCAGGATGCGCATGACCTCACGGCCGCGCGTGTCGATGCGGATGTTGGAGCCGACGGCGTCCATCACGTCGATGGATTCGGTCTTGGACAGTTCCCACGGCCGGGCGTGGAACTGGTAGGGCTTGTGGGTCAGCGCGCCCACCGGGCAGAGGTCCGCCACATTGCCCTGCATCTCGGACCGCATGGCGTGTTCGAGATAGGTGGTGATCTCCATGTCCTCGCCGCGCCCGATGGCGCCGAGGTCGGACACACCGGCCACTTCCGTGGTGAAGCGCACGCAGCGGGTGCAGTGGATGCACCGGTTCATGGAGGTGCGCACCAGCGGGCCGATATACTTGTCCTCGACCGCGCGCTTGTTCTCGGCGAACCGCGAGGTGTCCACGCCATAGGCCATGGCCTGGTCCTGGAGGTCGCACTCGCCGCCCTGGTCGCAGATCGGGCAGTCGAGGGGGTGGTTGATGAGCAGGAACTCCATCACCCCTTCGCGGGCCTTCTTCACCATGGGGCTCTTGGTGAGCACCACGGGCGCCTCGCCGTTCGGGCCGGGGCGCAGGTCCTTCACCGCCATGGCGCAGGATGCGGTGGGCTTGGGCGGGCCGCCCTTCACTTCCACAAGGCACATGCGGCAATTGCCGGCGATGGAGAACCGTTCATGGAAGCAGAATCGCGGAATCTCCACGCCCGCCGCCTCGCACGCCTGAAGCAGCGTGTATTCGGCGGGAACGTCAACTTCAGTTCCGTCGACGACGATCTTCGCCATCCCACTTCCCTCGTCTCAAGCCGGGCCGGACCTGGCACCGGAGCGCCGAAGCGCAAATGGGTCCAACCCGGACCCCAGACATTGATGCGTCACGGCGAGGCCGTGCCGTTGCAACCCTGCGCCGCCCGAGGGGCGACGCGCCGCCCTCACTCCGCCGCGACCGGAACCGGGTCCGGATGCGGGTTGGCGGAATACTGGTCGATGCGCTTCTCGATCTCGCCGCGGAAGTTGCGGATGAGACCCTGAACCGGCCACGCCGCCGCATCGCCCAGCGCGCAGATGGTGTGACCCTCGATCTGGGTGGTCACTTCCAGCAGCACGTCGATCTCGCGCTTCTGCGCGCGGCCCTCGGCCATGCGGTTCAGCACGCGCCACATCCAGCCGGTGCCTTCGCGGCACGGCGTGCACTGGCCGCAGCTCTCGTGCTTGAAGAAGTAAGAGATGCGGGCGATGGCGCGCACGATGTCCGTGGACTTGTCCATCACCAGCACGCCGGCAGTGCCGAACGAGGACTTCACGGCGCGCAGGCCGTCGAAATCCATGATCAGGTCTTCGCAGGCGTCCGCCTTCACCACCGGGCAGGACGCGCCGCCGGGGATGATGGCCAGAAGATTGTCCCAGCCGCCGCGCACGCCGCCGCCATGCTTCTCGATCAGTTCGCGGAAGGTGATGCTCATGGCATCCTCAACCACGCACGGCGTGTTCACATGGCCGGAGATGCCATAGACCTTGGTGCCCACATTGTTGGCGCGGCCGATGCCTGCAAACCACGCGGCGCCCCGGCGCAGGATTTCCGGCGCCACCGCGATGGATTCCACGTTGTTCACCGTGGTCGGGCAGCCATAGAGGCCCATGTTCGCCGGGAAGGGCGGCTTCAGCCGCGGCATGCCCTTCTTGCCTTCCAGGCTCTCGATCAGCGCCGTCTCTTCGCCGCAGATATAGGCGCCGGCACCGTGATGCACATAGAGGTCGAACGGGTAGCCGTGGATGTTGTCCTTGCCGATCAGCCGGGCCTCATAGGCCTGGTCGATGGCGGCTTCGAGCTGTTCGCGCTCGCGGACATATTCGCCACGCACATAGATGTAGGCCGCGTGGGCGCCCATGGCGAAGGATGCGATCAGGCAGCCCTCGATCAGCGTGTGCGGATCATTGCGCATGATCTCCCGGTCCTTGCAGGTCCCGGGTTCGGATTCGTCGGCATTCACCACGAGATAATGGGGGCGTCCGTCCGACTGCTTCGGCATGAACGACCATTTGAGGCCCGTAGAGAAGCCCGCGCCGCCGCGGCCGCGCAGGCCAGACGACTTCATCTCGTTGATGATCCAGTCGCGGCCCTTTTCCAGGATGCCCTTCGTGCCATCCCAGTTGCCGCGCGCGAGCGCACCCTTCAGGCCCCAGTCATGGTAGCCGTAGAGGTTCGTGAAGATGCGGTCCTTGTCCTGGAGCATGGCTCACTCCTCCGGGTTGCGCACGCCGGTGCCGGTCTTCGGCACCTCGCGATTGCTTCCGGTCACGTCCGGGCTGCTGGCCTGAGCGGCAGCGGCCACTTCTTCGCGCTCTTCGCGCGTATCCTTGCCGTTGATCGCCTTCTCCTCGCGCGCCGAGGCGGCGGCGAGCGGATCGCCGGGCGTCTCCGTGGCGCTGCGCGGGCGTCCGGCCTCCTGAAGGTCGGGCACTTCCGTGCTCACTCCGCCGGCGGGAACACTCTTGCGGGTGTAGAGGGCCGGGTCGGTCAGGGAGGTCGGGCCGAGCGCGGGTGCCGAGCACTGGCGGCCGATCTGGGAGCCGGTCTTCACCGGGCGGCCGGCGCGCAGGTTATCCAGCAGCGCGCCGAAATTGTCCGGCGTCAGGTCCTCGTAATAGTCGTAATTGATCTGGGCCATGGGGGCGTTGGCGCAGGCGCCGAGGCACTCCACCTCCAGCCAGGACAGCGCGCCGTCCGCGCTCACATGGCGCTCGGGGCCGATCTTCTGGCGGCACACGTCTTTCAGTTCCTCGGAGCCGCGCATCATGCAGTGCGTGGTGCCGCAGAGCTGCACGAAATGGCGTCCAACCGGCTCCAGGTTGAACATGGTGTAGAAGGTC
>NCCY01000256.1:5397-12163 GCA_002279855.1 Rhizobiales bacterium 12-68-15 | reverse complement strand
GGCACGCTGGTCCTCACCGGGACCAACACCTATACCGGCGGCACCACCATCGTCGCCGGCACCCTTCAGATCGGCAATGGCGGCATCACCGGGACCCTCGCCGGCAACATCGTCAATAACGGCTCCCTCGTCTTCAACCGCTCCGACGCCTACACCTTCACGGGCACGATCACGGGCACCGGCACCATCACCTTCACCGGCGGCGGCACGGTGCAGCTCTCGTCGGACTCGGAGGCGCCCATCACCGTCAACGACACGGTGGTCAGCCTGGACCAGGGCTCAACCTCGGCCTCGACCTTCACGGTCGATACCGGCGGCGTGCTGAAGGGCACGGCGGAGATCGGCGGGCTCGTGCTCAATTCGGGCGGCAAGGTCGCCCCCGGCTATTCGCCGGGCACGCTGACGGTGAACGGAACGGTGACCTTCAATTCCGGCGCCAGCTATGCCGTGGACGTGACGCCCGCCGGCGGCCATGACCTCATCATCGCCACCGGCAATGTCACGATTTCCTCCGGCGCCAGCGTCGAGGTCAATGCGGTGCCCGGCGTCTATGCCGCCAGCAGCCAGGTGACCATCCTGACCACATCCGGAACCGTGACCGGCACCTTCGGCTCCATCACCTCGGACTATGCCTTCCTTGAGCCGTTTCTCAGCTATGACGCGCAGAACATCTATCTGACCCTCATCTTTACCGGGAGGGACCTGATCCAGTATGCGCAGACCCCCAACGAGGCGAATGTCGCCGTGGCGGCGCAGGCGCTGGGAGACCAGAGCCCGGTCCTTGAGGCCATCTACATGCTGCCGCAAAGCGCGGTGGCCCCGGCCTTCAACCAGCTGTCCGGAGAGGTCTATCCCTCCGCGAGCACGGTCCTCCAGCAGGAAAGCGTCTATCTGCGGGACGCGGTGGGCGCGCGCCTGCGCCAGTCGGTGAACGGCTCCGGCACCGATGCGCTGTCCTATGCGGCCAAGGCGGCGGGGCCGGCAACCGCTGCCCTCAGCCAGGATCTGACCCCCACCTTGTGGGGGCAGGGCTATGGCGCCTGGGGCAATGCCTTCGGCAATGGCAATGCGGCCACCATCTCATCCTCCATGGGCGGCTTTTTCCTGGGCCTCGACGCGGCCGTCAGCGAGACCGTCCGCGCCGGCATCATGGCGGGCTTCAGCCAGACCCAGTTCGAGGTGGATGCCCGCGGCTCCACCGGCTCCATGGACAATTACGACGTGGGTTTCTATCTCGGCGGCCAGTTCGGCGCGCTGGGGCTGCGCGGCGGAGTCTCCTACAGCTGGCACGACATCCAGGTGCAGCGGAGCATCGTCTTCCCCGGGTTCGCCGGCTCGGAGAGCGGTGGCTACGCGGTCGGCACCACCCAGCTCTTTGGCGAGGCGGCCTACCGCATGGCCTTGGGCGCCTATGAACTGGAGCCGTTCGCCGGCCTTGCCTATGTGAATGTCTCCGGCGGCTCCACCACGGAGACCGGCACGGGTGGCGCGGGCCTCGGGGTGGACGTGCAGGGCATGAGCACGCTCTACACGACGCTCGGCGCCCGCGCGGCCACCACCTTCATGCTGGGCGGACGCGCCCTTACCCCGAGCGCGACGCTCGGCTGGCAGCACGCCTTCGGCGACACCACGCCCACGGCGAACATGCAGTTCCTCGCCGGCTCGACGCCCTTCCAGATCCAGGGCGTGCCGATTGCAGAGGACACGCTGCTGGTGGGGGCGGGCCTGTCCTATGCCCTCTCCGACCTCGCCACCATCCAGGTGAACTATTCCGGCCAGATCGCCGCGCAGGCGAGCCAGAACGCCTTCTCGGCGCAGTTCTCCCTGAGGTTCTGACCGCATGCAGCCCGTCCGCCGTCAGCCAAAGCCCGCCGGCCCTGCCGCGCCGCTTTCCGTGACCCGCGTGCAACGCCATGCTCGTGCGCTGGCGCAGGGAAATGGCCGGTGCCCGGCGCAGCCCGTTCTGTCCTTTCAAGGAGACAAGTCATGAATGTGACGCTTAAGCTGGCCGGCACCCTGCTGGCCGGCGTCCTGTTCGCCAGCGTGGTGCAGGCGCAGCCGGCCCCGAGCGCCCCGGCACAGGCGACGCAGCCGCGGCCCGCCGCCACGCGCCCTGCACCTGCCGCAGCTCCGGCGGCAGCGCCCGCCGCCACCGACCCTTCCCAGCCCGGCGAGACCACCGCTGCCTATCAGGACTGGCTCGTGCGGTGCGTCAGTCCGGTGGACCAGCCCCGCGCGTGCGAGATGCTCCAGAAGCTGCAGATCCAGGGTCAGGGCCTCGTGGCCACCATCGCGGTCGGGCGGGCCGATTCCAAGTCCCCCATGCTCATTGTCATCCAGGTGCCGGAGGGCGTGTGGCTGCCGGCGGGTTTGACGCTTCAGATCGGCGAGAAGGGCAAGCCGCTGCCGCTTGAGTACAAGCGCTGCGCGCAGGTCTGCATCGCCGAGGCCCAACTCGACGCGGCCACGGTGCAGAGCATGAAGACAACCACAGAAATGGGGAGCTTCACCTTCCAGGACGGCGCCCAACGCCCCGTCACCCTGCCCGTCTCGTTCAAGGGCTTCGCGCCGGCGCTCGACGCCAGCCTCAAGCCCTGACACCTCGGACCGCCTGCCGCTCACCGTGTCCGCAGCCGCTCCTGCCGGCTGCGGCGCGTCTCCAAACGACGAAAGCCCCACCTCATGTCCGCAAATGCGCCTGCGTCCGCCGCTGCCCTTCCCCCTTTCTTCAAGTCCCCCACCCTGCTGCGATTTCCCGATCACCGTCTGATCGGGCTGCGAGATGGCGTCGCTTACGGCTTCGCCCGCGAGGCGACGGCGCTGCCGCTGCTGGCCAGCGAATTCGTGCATGCCCAGCGCAGCTACCCCATCGTCTTCTCCACCGATGAGGGCGCGGCTCCTCTTGCGGTGACGGGTCTCACCGCTGGCGAGAACCTGTTCGTTGGCCACGACGCGGCCTGGTCGAACGGCGACTACATCCCGGGCTATGTCCGCCGCTATCCCTTCATCGGCATCACGCAGGGTGCGGGAGAGGGCATCATGCTGGGGCTCGATCTCTCCGCAGCACATGTGAGCACGGATGCGGCCCGTGACGGCGCCCGCCCGCTATTCGCCGAAGACGGCAGCGCGACCGAGACCGCCAAGGCGGCGATCGCCTTCTGCGAAGCCTATGCCGTGGACCATGACCGGACGCGGGCGTTCTGCGCGGCGCTCGAAGCGGAAAAGCTTCTGGTCGCCCGTGAGGCGCGCGTCGCCCTGCCAGACGGTACCGAGAAGCTCATCCAGGGTTTCCGGCTGATCGACGAAGCGGCGTTCCGCGCCCTCTCCGGCGCGACGCTGGAGACGTTCCATAAAAATGGCTGGACCGACCTCATCATCCTCCACCTCGCCTCGCAGCAGGCGTGGCGCGGCCTTGTCGCGCGGGCGTTCCCTTCGGAATAGCTTGTGAAACAAGAGGCGTTACGGCCTCGGCGGGACAACAAAGCCAGCCCGCGCCGGCCTAACATGCGCAGTCCCCTGACGGCGGAGCGGCAGCGATCCGGGCGAGGGTTCTGCCGCCCGAGCCAAAAAATGACATGGTCGTTCGCGGCTGCGAGATGCAGTCTCTCCCTGCGTCGCCTCGGAAGCTCCGAAACACGATACGAGACGGCGTATACGGCCCCGCTCCACCGCCCTGGAGCGGGGCCGACGTTTTTGCAGGCCTGTCATGCGCCCGAAGTGATCACACTTGAGGTTTGATATCAGATTAGGTACAACCTTTTCGCGTCACAGAACGCAACCATCGCAACCACAAGATGATACCAGCGCGACCGCGGGGGCGGCGAAGCGCGCTTTTAAAACGTTTCAGGGGGCTTATCTTGGAAGATCGGCGTGTGTATGTGGTCCTCGCGCACAGCGACGGCGGCTATGTGGATGTGTCCGTGCCGGATTTTCCGGGCCTGACCTCCGCCGGCGAGACCACGGAAATGGCCCTGCGTGCGCTGGATGAATGCTGGCGTGATGTGGTCAGCGGCCTGCGTGAAGACGGTCTGCCGATTCCCGAGCCGACCCCCAGCTCCGCTCTGGAACGCAGCGTCATTGATGGTTCGAAGATCGCCTGTGTCTTCCTCCGCCCCCTTCCCGCCTGACACGCCGCTCCTTCCTGATTTCCAATTTTTTCCATTTACATCAGTGCTTTCTCTCCCAGGGCATGGGTTAAACCGAACCAGAATGGATCGAATTCTCTATTGAAAATGAAAATTTGTTCATAAAGGATGGTCCCCACCGAAACCGGGCACGGGGACCATTATGGCGACGGGGACAACGATACGGTTCTCGCCTTCGACCCTTCCACCGACCGGCTGGATTTCGGCTGGTTTCAGGCCGGCCAGTTCACCATCACCGAGGTGAACGGCTCCGTCGTCATCTCGATCCCTTCCAACAGCCAGACCTATACCCTGACCGGCGTCACTCTGGCGGACCTCTCACCGTCGAACATCATCGCGCTGGATTCTTCCACTGCCCAGGCGTGGGGGACCGCGCTTGATGCTGCAGATGCTGCCGCGCCCTTGACGCTAGGGGTGACCGAAACTACCACGACGACCATCGCGACGTCGGAGACCATCGGCTCCGAAGAGACGAACGCCGAGACTCCTGCGGCCGTCACGACCACCTCGCAGAACGCCGACACCGAAGCCGTCGCCTCCGCTGAGCCGCGTATCGTCGGCTATTATCCCGAATGGGGGATTTACGGGCGGGATTTCGATATCGCTGACGTGCCGGCGAGCCAGCTCACCGACCTTGTCTATGCATTCGCCAAGATCGATTCATCGGGCCGTATCGCACTCTATGATTCTTATGCTGCCGTGGAAAAAACCTTCACGGCCGAGGACAGCGTCGATGGCGTCGCCGACACTTGGGACCAGGGGCTGGCGGGCAATTTTCACCAGATCGAAGAACTCAAGGCGATCAATCCCGACCTGAAGGTCTCTATCGCCGTGGGCGGCTGGACCCTGTCAGGGCCGTTCAGCGACGTGGCCGCTACCGAAGCAGGGCGGGAGGTCTTCGCGCAGTCGCTGGTGGACTTCCTAACCAAATACACCATGTTCGACGGCGTCGATTTCGATTGGGAATATCCCGGCGGTGGGGGCCCTTCCGGCAACACGGTGCGGGCCGAGGACGGTGCCAATTACGCGCTTCTACTCGCGGACGTGCGCGAGAAGCTGGACGCGCTCGAGGCGTCTACCGGGCGGGAATACACCATCTCGGTCGCCTCTCCCGCGGGCGCCGACAAGATCGCGAACTTCAACCTTGAGGGCCTCGCGCCCTATGTCGATTTCTTCAATTTGATGGCCTACGACTTCCACGGCGGGTGGGAGACGACCACGGGTCATCAGGCACCGCTCTACGATACTGTCGGCGGCAATTACGACATCGCCACAGCGGTCCAGCTCTATCTCGACGCTGGCGTGGATGCGAGCGCCATCGTGCTGGGCGCGCCCATGTACACCCGTGCCTGGAGCGGCGTGTCTGATGGTGGGGACGGAGGCTGGAACGCGGCCTCCACGGGGCTCGCGCCCGGCAGCTTCGAAGCCGGCGTCTACGACTACAAGGATCTTCTCCAGAAGGTACAGGACCCCGACAGCGGCTGGAAGCTCTATTGGGATGACGAGGCCCAAGCGGCCTATGTCTACAATGAACAACAAAAGATCTATTCCACCATCGAGACTCCGTCTTCCATCGCGCTGAAGTCCGAATGGGCGCAGTCCATGGGCCTCGGCGGCATGATGTTCTGGGACCTGTCCAACGACGCTACCGGTTCGGCCGAGAGCTTGCTGAAGGCGGCCTATGACAGCTGGGTGCTGGGCAAGAGCCTGGAAGAGATCGCTGACGCCTCCAACCTGAAGACCGACGTGGTCGTGGGCGGCAACGGTCAGCTGGACAGCATCGTGGAAACCGACGGTGAAGACACTGGCGGTGACACTGGCGGCGGGGACACCGGAGGTGAAACCGGAGGCGGTGACACTGGCGGTGGGGATACCGGTGGAGAAACGGGCGGTGGGGATACCGGCGGCGGCGATACGGGTGGTGGAGACACCGGCGGCGGCGATACCGGGACGGTCTATACGATCGACCTGTCGGCGGCGGACATTTCCGGGTTCGACGTCTCCAAGGACAAGATCAGCACCGGCGCGAACACCATCCACGCCTTCATCATCGTCGACACCGCCGAGGGCGTCGGCTTCATGAATCCGTGGAACGGCGAGACCCAGATCATCCTGGGGGTGCGGCTCGCGGACCTGACCGTGGACAGTTTCGCCTATATCGAGAATGCCCATCTGCGTGAGGCCATCAGCGGTGCGCTCGCCTGGGAATTGGGCATTACAGCGGAGGCGCACACCATCTATGCCCGCTCGCACGAAGTGGGGCAGGTGGACCGCGTTGCCTTCGATCCGGCGACCGACGTGGTGAGCTTCAAGTATTTCTCCAGCCGCGAGCGGCTCTCCATGAGCGATAGCTCCGAAGGCGTGGTGATCGCCGACGGCGCCACCGGCCAGAAGCTCATCCTCCTGGGCGTGACCATCGCCGATTTGTCGCCGGAGAACTTCCTCTTCACCTTCACGCAGGTGCGCGAGGACCATCTGGACAACCAGCTCGGCTTCACCGCGCCGGATTCCCAGATCATCGATTTCAATGTCGCTATTGCGGGCGGCGGCACCGTGACCGGCGGCACCGATCCGGACGAGCATGACCATGGCGGAGACACCGGTGGCGGCGAAACGGGCGG
>NCCY01000256.1:4603-5392 GCA_002279855.1 Rhizobiales bacterium 12-68-15 | reverse complement strand
ACGGGCGGTGGCGATACGGGTGGCGGCGACACCGGAGGTGAAACCGGAGGCGGTGACACTGGCGGTGGGGATACCGGCGGTGGGGATACCGGCGGCGGTCATGTGGGTGACGGCGTGCGCACGGTGACCACCATCACATGGGCCTGGGGCACCAACACCGTTCTGGACTTCGATACGGAGCTAGACGTGCTCGATTTCGGCTGGTTCTCCGCCGACAATTTCACCGTGTCCGAGGTGAACGGCGCGGTGGTGATCGCCATTCCCTCCAATAACCAGACCTACACCCTGACGGGGGTGAAGCTGGCGGACCTCTCGCTCGCCAACATCGCCGCCAAGGACGCCTCCGCGCTCGCGGAATGGACGGCGGCGCTTGCGGGCGGTACCGGCGGTGGGGAGACTGGCGGTGGAGACACTGGTGGTGGAGACACTGGTGGTGGAGACACTGGTGGTGGAGACACTGGTGGTGGAGACACCGGCTCGGGCGACACCGGCGGGGAGACCGGCGGCGATACGGGGGGTGATACTGGGGGCGACACCGGCGGCACAGTCGGCGACGGCGTGCGTACGGTCACGACCATCACATGGTCCTGGGGCACCAACACGGTGCTGAACTTCGACACAGCGCTCGACGTGCTCGACTTCGGCTGGTTCTCCGCCGACAACTTCATGATCTCGGAGGTGAACGGCTCGGTCGTCGTTTCCATCCCCACCAATAACCAGACCTATACCCTGACAGGCGTCTCCCTCGCGGATCTGACGCTTGCCAATATCACCGCCAAGGACGCCTCC
>NCCY01000256.1:0-4508 GCA_002279855.1 Rhizobiales bacterium 12-68-15 | reverse complement strand
ACCGGGGGCGGCGATACCGGCGAAGACCCGGACGGCGAGGCGGATTATGCCGTCGCGTGGTCCTCTGCCACGGTCTACACCGCCGGCGACCTCGCCAGCGTCGGCAACCTGGTCTATCGCGCCAATTGGTGGACGCAGGGCGACGAGCCCTCCGCCAACAGCGGTGGCAGCGGTCTGGTCTGGTCCTTCATCGGCTACATGGACACAACGCCGGTCGTTCCCGACGCGCCCGAGGACCTGCGCGCAACCGGCATTTCCGACGACACCCTCACCTTGCGCTGGGATGCGGCGGAAGTGGATGGCGTCGGCACCGTCTCCGGCTATCAGGTCTATCAGGACGGGGTGCTGATCGGCACCACCACCAGCACCTATCTGAAGGTCACCGGCCTTGAGGCCGGCACCTCCTATTCCTTCACCATCGTCGCCCTTGATGAGGCGGGGGCGTCCGAGGTCTCCACGGCCCTGTCCGTCACGACGGACCTGGAGGACACCACATCCAGCGGCGACAAGTCCTTCTCGCCTTACGTGGACATGTCGCTGACCACCAGCCAGGACCTCGTCCAGATGGTGGAGGATGCCGGCCTTGAGGCGGTCACCCTGGCCTTCGTGCTCACGTCCGGCACCAACACGATCGGCTGGGGCGGCATCGGCACCATCGCGAACGACACGCTCTCCAACGGCACCAGCATCTCCTCCATCGTCGAGGAATTGCAGGCCAACGGCGTCGACGTGACCATCTCCATGGGCGGCGCGAACGGTCAGGAGGCCGCCACCACCTTCACCAGCCTGTCGGCACTGGTTGCGGCCTATCAGTCCGTCATCGACACCTACGGCATCACGAAGCTGGATTTCGACATCGAAGGCGCGGCACTTGCGGACACGGAGGCGAACGCGCTCCGCAACGAGGCGCTGGCCGTTCTCCAGGACAACAATCCCGACCTGGAAATCTCCTACACCCTGCCGGTGCTGACCGACGGCCTCACCGCCGCCGGCCTCGCGCTGCTTCAGGATGCCCTGGATCACGGGGTGGAGGTTGCCTACGTCAACATCATGGCCATGGACTACGGCGACTATTACGACACCGGCGACATGGGCGACGATGCCATTTCCGCCGCCGAGGCCACGCTGGCGCAGCTTGAAGGCATCGGGATGGAGACCAAGCTGGTCATCACGCCGATGATCGGCATCAACGACGTGACCAGCGAAGTGTTCACGCTCGAAGATGCCGGCCAGCTCGTGGACTATGTCGAGTCGAACGACGACATCGCCGGCATTTCCATGTGGTCACTCAGCCGCGACAATGGCGATGTGGTGGGCTACGTCTCGCCCGTCGGCAGCGGCATCGAGCAGACCGACTACGCCTTCAGCGAGATCTTCGGCTACGTCTGACCACGCGCCAATCAATGGCCCGCCGCGCCCTGCGCGCGGCGGGCTTTTTTGTGTCTCCGCCACCCGCCCGCTCTTGAACAGACAGGGCAGCGCACCGCTCGGAGGCCGGCGCAAAATCCTGTGGCGAGACATCGTGCCGGGCGTCTTCCCGCATCGGGCTCTGTAAGATGCCCGGGACAAGGGGAGATGAACCATGAAGACCGTGACGCTACCCGGGGGCGAGAAGGTGCCCGCCCTTGGACAGGGCACCTGGTACATGGGCGAACAGCCGGCCCGCAAGGCGGACGAAATCGCGGCCCTGCGCCTTGGCATCGACCTTGGAGCGACCCTCGTCGACACCGCCGAAATGTATGGGGACGGCCAGACCGAAAGCCTCGTGGGCGAGGCGCTGGAGGGATTTCGCGACCGCGTCTTCCTCGTCAGCAAGGTCTATCCCCACAATGCCAGCCGGCGCGGCGTGGTGGAGGCGTGCGAGCGCAGCCTGCGGCGGCTGCGCACCGACCGCATCGATCTCTATCTGCTGCACTGGCGTGGCAGCCATCCGTTCGAAGACACCATTGCCGGCTTCGAGGCGCTTCAGGCGGCGGGCAAGATCCGCCACTGGGGCGTGAGCAATCTCGACACGGATGACATGGAAGAGCTGCTGGAGGCTGGCGGGCGCGCCTGCGCCGCCAACCAGGTGCTCTACAATCCCGGCCGTCGGGGGCCTGAGTTCGACCTGTTCCCGGCCCTGCGCCAGCAGGGCATTCCCGTCATGGCCTATAGCCCCATCGAGCAGGCGCGCCTGCCGCGCGGCGGAGCGCTGGGCAAGGTGGCGGCGAAACACGGGGTGGACCCCTATCAGGTGGCGCTCGCCTGGGTCATGCGCGCGGGCGATGTGATCGCCATTCCCAAGGCATCCCGGCCTGAGCATGTCCGCGCCAATGTGGAGAGCGCCGCGCTCAGGCTCGATGCGGAAGATCTCGCCGCGATCGATGCGAACTTCCCGCCTCCCCGGCGCAAGCGCCCGCTCGACATGCTGTGACGTTACGGAAAGGGGGCGCGCCCCCCCCCTTCCCGGCCCTACCAGGTGTGGCGGAAACCCGCCGTCACGCTGCGGTTCAGCCCGTCCCCGGTCCCGGCGAACGATGTGGTCACGGTCAGCGGCCCGAACAGCTTCTGCGTCGCGCTCACCGAGGGCTGCCATCCGGTCTCGCCGCTCTGGCTGGAAGCGCCGACGCTGAAGCTTGTCTGGGTGGGCTTCACGTCTACGCTCATGGCCTTGCCCGTCTCCCATTGCTCGGTGCCGCTGGCGGAGGTGACAAGGCCGTAGCTGTCGGTGACGCGGGCGGACAGGCTGTCCGTCACCCGCCATTCGCGCGAGAAGGTGGTGCCCACCCGGCCCCGCTCCTCAAGCGGATCGATCCGCACATCCACGCTGGCCTGCTGCCAGATGCTGACGCGGGAAACGCCGGGAACCGGCGCATGGGCCCAGGCGGCGGCGCCCGAACCATCCTGCGCCACACCAGATGAAGGCGGCGCCGGCGGGCCCGCATTCTGGCGGGCGGCCAGGGACACATCGATTCCCACTTCCGCACCGCTCCAGCCACCAAGTTTCCCGGCCGCCGTCAGCGAACTGGACCCGTCGCGATTGTCTGTGCGGCTCACCCGCGTCTGGACGGCCGTGGCCGGCGCGGCCACGACAGGACGGCCGCCATTGATGAAATAGGGCGCCGGCGCTTCCGCTTCTGCGACCGAGGTTTCGATATCGAGGTCGCTCCACGCCGGACTCCAGCTCCAGTCGGCAGGATCAGCAATGGCAGGGGCGATCGAAAGGGAGGTCTCCTCGGCCCGCGCGTGGCCGGACGGCCCCACAAGCGTCACCGACAAGGCGAAAGGGAAAGACAAGACAGCCGGCTTCAGCACGGCCTTAAGGCAGGTTGCTCGCACATCGCGCTCCTTTGCGGGGCACGGACCTGTGACGGCCCATGCTTTTGCCTCGGATGCCGGCCGGCCCAGCCCACCCGGCGCGACGAACGTTGACTAGAGACGACAAATGTTAAGCGATCCCTACCGCATCGCAACATGAAAGGGACGGCGGGTGGCGGCAAGGGCGCCGGTGCGGCCTCGCGGCCACACCTCGCATGCGCTGCGCACATGCCTTCCGGCGACGCCTCGCGCGAGAGTGGCTTGTTTCCAAAGCCTTGCGCCTTTAATGCCGCCTCCAAGGGAGGCCCATATGAGCACCGAGACTTCAAACGCCGACGCCACGTTCGCCCTGCTCCGGCGCATCGCGGACGCCCTGGAGCGCATCGCGCCTGCGCGGGTGCCTCAAGCCGATTTCGACACGGCCGATGCTTTCGTGTGGCACACCGAGCCGCCGCGCTGCGAGGCGGTGCCCCGGGTGAACCGCGTGGAAATGGATCTGCTTCAGGGCATCGACCGGGTGCGCGACCAGCTTGTGGAGAACACCTCCCGCTTCGCCCGTGGCCTGCCGGCCAACAACGCCCTGCTCTGGGGCGCGCGCGGCATGGGCAAGAGCTCGCTGGTGAAGGCGGCCCATGCCCATGTCAACGGATCGGCGGCAGAAGACGGCCCGCGCCTCAAGCTGGTGGAAATCCACCGGGAGGACATCGAGAGCCTGCCGGACCTGATGGCGCGCATGCGCGGGTCCCGTCACCGCTTCATCGTGTTCTGCGACGACCTGTCCTTCGATGCGGACGACACCTCCTACAAGTCGCTGAAGGCGGTTCTGGAAGGCGGCATCGAGGGGCGGCCCGACAATGTGATCTTCTACGCCACCTCCAACCGCCGCCACCTTCTGCCGCGCGACATGATGGAGAACGAACGCTCCACCGCCATCAATCCCGGCGAGGCCGTGGAAGAGAAGGTGTCGCTGTCGGACAGGTTCGGGCTCTGGCTCGGCTTCCACAAATGCAGCCAGGACGAATATCTCGCCATGGTGGCCGGCTATGTGGCGCATCATGATCTGCCGGTGCCGGAAGACACCTGGCGTCCGGAGGCGCTGGAATGGGCCACCACACGCGGGTCCCGCTCGGGCCGCACCGCCTGGCAATATGTGCAGGATCTCGCCGGCCGTCTCGGCCTGAACCTGACGGCGGCCGGCGCCTGATGGCGCC
>NCCY01000255.1 GCA_002279855.1 Rhizobiales bacterium 12-68-15 | reverse complement strand
GCCACATCCTCGCCCTCGCCCGCCAGAACGGCGATGAGCTGGTTCACCGGTACGTCTGCGGTGCCTTCCGGCACGACGATCTTGGCGAGGACGCCATCGTCAATGGCCTCCACTTCCATGGTGGCCTTGTCGGTCTCGATCTCGGCGAGCACGTCGCCGGACTTGACGCTGTCGCCTTCCTTCTTGAGCCATTTGGCGAGGTTGCCCTTCTCCATGGTGGGAGACAGGGCAGGCATCAGGATCTCGATGGGCATGTGTCTCGTCCCTCAGCGATAGGTCACGGCCTTCACCGCCTCGATCACCTCGGCGACCGATGGCAGGGCGAGCTTTTCCAGGTTGGCGGCATAGGGCATGGGCACGTCCTTGCCGGTCACGCGCAGCACGGGGGCGTCGAGATAGTCGAACGCCTTCTGCATGAGCTGGGCGACGATCTCGGCGCCGACGCCGGACTGCGGCCAGCCTTCCTCGACGGTCACGCAGCGCCCGGTCTTCTTCACGCTCTCGATGATGGTGGGAACATCCATGGGGCGGATGGTGCGCAGGTCGATGACCTCCGCCTCGATGCCCTGCTTGGACAGTTCTTCCGCCGCCTTGAGCGCGTAGGTCATGCCGATGGACCACGCGACAAGGGTCACGTCCTTGCCCTTGCGGGCCACACGCGCCTTGCCGATGGGCAGCACATAATCGTCCAGCTTCGGCACTTCGAAGGAGTGGCCGTAGAGGATTTCGTTCTCAAGGAAGATGACCGGATTGGCGTCGCGGATCGCCGCCTTCAGCAGGCCCTTGGCATCGGCCGCCGTATAGGGCGCCACCACCTTGAGGCCGGGGATCTGGCTGTACCAGGCGGTATAGTCCTGGCTGTGCTGGGCGCCGACGCGCGCGGCGGCGCCGTTGGGGCCACGGAACACGATGGAGCAGTGAACCTGCCCGCCGGACATGTAGAGCGTCTTGGCGGCGGAATTGATGATGTGGTCGATCGCCTGCATGGCGAAGTTGAACGTCATGAATTCCACGATGGGCTTCAGGCCCGCCATGGCGGCGCCCACGCCCATGCCGGCGAAGCCGTGCTCGGTGATGGGGGTATCCACGACGCGCTTGGCGCCGAACTCCTGAAGCAGGCCCTGCGTGATCTTGTAGGCGCCCTGATATTCGGCGACTTCCTCGCCCATCACGAACACGTCGCCGTCGCGGCGCATTTCCTCGGCCATGGCGTCACGCAGCGCTTCGCGAACCGTCATGGTCACCATCTCGGTGCCGGCCGGCACCTCCGGATCGGGCTGGCTCTCCACATGGGGCGGGTTCGCCACGGCGGAGGGCACGGCGGCCTGCTGCGCCGGGGCGGCGGCCGCGACCGGAGACGGCTGGGCGGCCGGCGGCGCGCTCTCGGCGGCCTTCTGCTGGGGAGCCGGGGCGGCGTTCGCGTCTTCGCCTTCGGCGAGAATGACGGCGATGGGCGTGTTCACGGCCACATCCTGCGTGCCCTCCGGCACCAGGATCTTGCCGAGAATGCCTTCGTCCACGGCTTCCACTTCCATGGTGGCCTTGTCGGTTTCGATCTCGGCGATCACGTCGCCGGATTTGACCGTATCGCCTTCCTTCTTCACCCATTTGGCGAGGTTGCCCTTCTCCATGGTGGGCGAGAGGGCCGGCATGAGGACGTCGATGGGCATGGCTGTCAGCTCTGGGTCGGCGCCTGGACGACCGCAGAGGCAGCCTTTCCGGGACGCACATGTGTGAGATTGGTGTAAACGGAGGCCGCGGCAACCGCGACCATGACGGAAGCTATGAGGGCGATCTGCGCCTTCCCGGCGCGGCGGCCGTGGGCGTTGTCAGGATCGAGCCCGCCGCGCGCCGCGAACGGCCACAGGCAGATCAGCACGGCGCGCGCGGCGCTCACCGCGCCCCGCGACGCCTCGGCGCGGATGCCCTCGCGCGCGGCAATGGCCCAGCTCCCCGCGAAAACCGCGAGGGAGACAAGGATGAGGATGAGGCTCGCGGTCGCCATGGGCATCTCGCCGGTTCGTCCGGTCCGCCCCGCCTAGCGCAGGATGTCCGTGTACAGTTCCGACACGTCGGGCTCGGGATCATGGGTGGCGAAATCCGCCGCCTCGTTCACGATGTCCCGGATTTCCGCGTCGATCTTCTTCAGGTCTTCCTCGGTGGCGAACTTGCCTTCCAGAAGGCGATTGCGCACCTGCTCGATGGGATCATGCTCCGTCCGCATCTTCTGGACCTCCTCCTTCGACCGGTACTTGGCCGGATCGGACATGGAGTGGCCGCGATAGCGGTAGGTCTGCATTTCCAGGATGTAGGGGCCCTTGCCCGAACGGGCGAAGTCCAGGGCGCGGGCGCCAGCGGCGCGCACCGCACGCACATCCATGCCATCCACCTGCTCGCCGGGGATGTTGAACGAGGTGCCGCGCTTGGAGAAGTCGGTCTGGGCCGAGGCGCGGGTGACCGCGGTGCCCATGGCATACTTGTTGTTCTCGATCACATACACGACGGGCAGCTTCCACAGCTCCGCCATGTTGAAGCTCTCGTAGACCTGGCCCTGATTGGCCGCGCCGTCGCCGAAATAGGTGACGGAGACCGCGCCGTTGTCCCGATAATGGTTCGCGAAGCCGAGGCCGGTGCCGAGCGACACCTGCGCGCCCACGATGCCGTGGCCGCCGAAGAACTGCTTCTCGATGCTGAACATGTGCATCGAGCCGCCCTTGCCGCGCGAATAACCACCGCGCCGGCCGGTCAGCTCGGCCATGACACCCTTGGAGTCCATGCCGGTCGCCAGCATGTGGCCGTGGTCACGATAGCCGGTGATGACCTGATCGCCGGTCTTCATGGCCATCTGCATGCCCACCACCACGGCCTCCTGGCCGATATAGAGGTGGCAGAAGCCGCCGATGAGGCCCATGCCGTACATCTGGCCGGCCTTCTCCTCGAAGCGCCGGATCAGGAGCATCTCGCGATACGCGACCAGCTCCTCGTCTCGGGTGAAGGAAGGTACCTCTCCCGGGGCAGCGTCCTTGGGGGCAGTCGTTTTAGCGGCGGATCGTCTGGTGGCCATCGTTGTCCTCAGGATAACGCAAGGAACCTTGGTGGGTACCTGTAGCGCACCTGCCACCACCCGCAAAGCGCGATTTACATCGTGCTGCAGTGCAAAATGTTGCAAACGCTTGATTTTGTTGAGATGAACTTGAGTTCAGTTCATGAACCTCATGAACCACATTTAAGTTCATTTCTGCGGTTTTAGTAACACCAGATCCCTGGCGTGCACGAAATCGAGCTGCCGCCGCCCCTCCTCGTCGAGGAGATCGGGATCGAGCCGGCGGGGATTCAGCAGGGAGACCTTGTGCTCCAAAGCGAGGCGCGTGGCCTTTAGGCGGGCGAGCTCCGCCTCAAGCTGCGCGCCGTCCTGCTCATAGCTGCGCTTGGCCACCAGGCCGTGGTCGCCGCTATAGGCATGGTAGGCGAAATAGGAGATGACGCCGCCCGCCACCGCATAGAGCGCGAGGGCGGTGAAGACAGAGCGGAGGCGGGATCTGGTCTGCATGCCGCTTTGTAACGCGCCGGCGGTTGCAGCATGGTTAAGGGGCGGCGCGCGGCACTATGCAATGATGCAATGAAGCATTGCAATATCACCCATCGAACTTGCGCATGCGCCACGATATTCAAGGGCATCAGCGTTTCGGGTGGTCCTTGAGCCCGCCCCGTCGCCAGAATGGAGTGTCACATGTCCAAGCCCCTCGTCGCGATCGTCTATCATTCCGGCTATGGCCACACGAAGGCCGTTGCCGAGGCTGTCATTGCCGGAATCGGTGAGGTTTCCGAGGTGGAAGGCAAGCTGATCCCGGTGGAAAACGTGGATGCCGAATGGGAGACGCTGGATGGCGCCGCCGCCATCATCTTCGGCGCCCCCATCTATATGGGCTCCGTCTCCGCCGCCTTCTGGGCGTTCGCCGAAAAGTCCTCCAAGCGCTGGTTCGAGCTGAAGTGGAAGGACAAGATCGCCGCCGGCTTCGTCAATTCCGGCTCGCAGAACGGCGACAAGCTTCAGGGGCTGCATGCGCTCTACAACCTGTCGCAGCAGCACGGCATGATCTGGGTGGGCCTCGGCCTGCACCCCGGCAACAACAATTCCAACGGCTCCACCAATGACCTGAACCGCCTGGGCGGTTTCGGCGGCGCGTTTGCGCAGTCCAACATCGATCAGGGCCCGGACGTGACCCCGCCGGATGCCGACCGCCGCACCGCCGCCCATCTGGGCCGCCGCGTCGCCGAGGCGACCGTGCGGTGGGAGCGCGGCAAGGCCTGATCGCGCTCATCTGTAAAGGCCATGCCCGGAACTGTTCCGGGCATGGCGCTCAGGCCTGATCCGTAAGGCGCTGGTGCAGGCGCGCCAGCACCGGGCGTAGCGCCTCCGGCAGGTCATCGGCCACAAGGCCCGGCCCCGGCAGGTCATCGGCCACAAGGCCCGGCCCCGCCTCCCGCGCCGCCTCGCCATGCAGCCAGACCGCAGCGCTCGCCGCCTCGAAGGCGGGCATGCCCTGCGCGAGAAACCCGCACGTCATCCCGGCCAGCACATCGCCTGCCCCCGCTGTCGCAAGAAACGGCGGCGCGTTGTCCGCGATGCTTGCCCGCCCGTCCGGCGCCGCAACCACCGTGTCCGGTCCCTTTAGTACCATGACTGCACCCAGATGCGCCGCAGCGGCCCGCGCCCGCTCCAGCTTGGATGCGGCGTCCATGATCCCGGGCACATGCCCGAACAGGCGCGCGAATTCCCCATCATGGGGCGTCAGCACCGCCGCGTCCGCCCGAGCGAGAATGTCCCTCAGGTCGCCGGGCGCGCCCGCAAAGCTCGTGACCGCGTCCGCATCCACCACCAGGCGCCGCCCCGGCCCGGCGCAGGCGGAGAGGCGCGCGCGGGTTTCCGCGCCCACCCCGAGCCCCGGCCCCAGCACCACGGCATTGAAGCGCGGGTCCGCCAG
>NCCY01000012.1:18349-38653 GCA_002279855.1 Rhizobiales bacterium 12-68-15 | reverse complement strand
CTCGGGTCCGTAGAACCGGGCATAGGGGGCGCCGATGATCTCGGCGGCGGTGTAGCCCTTGATCCGCTCGGCGCCGGAATTCCAGGTGCTGACCCGGCCGTTCCGGTCCAGCATGAAAATGGCGTAGTCGGTGACGCCCTGGATCAGAAGGCTGAGAAGCTGGGCATTCTGCCATCCGTCGGCTTCGGCGCGGTCGCGACCGGCGGAGGCTTCGTCGGCGCGCCGGATGGCGGTCGCAAGCTCGCGCTCGCTGCGTTGCATGCGCAAGTCCAGCGCCTTGGCGCCGTCGACGGCCGGCAGATCCGGCACGTCCTCACCCGTACTCATGTCATGAGGCCCCTCGCCCGGTCCCAGCCGGCGTGCGGCGCGGGCGAGGGAATCAACGCGGTTGCCGCCGAAAGGTTCCTTGGCTGCGGGCGCGTGCGGTAAGGCGGCCGTCCCGGCGAGGGCCAGGACGGCCGATTGCTCAGTCCTCTTGGGCGCGGAAGCGGTCGAGGCCCTTCAGCACGAAGGGCGCGATGAGCGCCAGCGCGGCGATGCCCAGCAGGGTGGCGGAGATCGGGCTTTCCACCAGCACCATGGGATCGCCGAGGCTGATGGAGAGGGCGCGCCGCAACTGCGCCTCCGCCACCGGCCCGAGGATGATGCCGACCACCACCGGGGCGATGGGATAGTCGAAGCGCCGCATCAGGTAGCCCATGAGGCCGAACACGGTCAGCATGGCGAGTTCCATGACCGAAGGCTTGGCTGCGATGGTGCCCATGGTGGCGAACACCAGAATGCCCGCATAGAGCCAGGGCTGCGGGATCGCCAGCAGCCGCACCCACACGCCCACGAGCGGCAGGTTCAGCACCAGCAGCATGACGTTGGCGATATAGAGCGAGGCGATCAGGCCCCAGACCAGTTGCGGATGGTCCGCGAACAGCAGCGGCCCCGGATTGAGGCCATATTGCTGGAAGCCCGCCAGCATCATGGCGGCGGTGGCGGAGGTGGGCAGGCCGAGGGTGAGCAGCGGCACCAGCGTTCCTGCCGCCGAGGCATTGTTTGCCGCTTCCGGACCCGCCACGCCCTCGATGGCGCCCTTGCCGAATTCCTCCGGATGCTTGGAAAGCCGCCGCTCGATGGCATAGGACAGGAAGGTGGGGATCTCCGCCCCGCCGGCCGGCAGGGCGCCGATGGGGAAGCCGAGGAAGGTGCCGCGCAGCCATGGCTTCCACGAGCGGCGCCAGTCGTCGAGGCTCATCCAGAGCGAGCCGCGCACCGGCTCCACCTGTTCGGGGGCATGGTGCCGGCGCGAGGCCACGTACAGAGCCTCGCCCACCGCGAACAGGCCCACCGCCAGCGTGGTGATCTCCACCCCGTCGAGCAGTTCCGGCATGCCGAAGCCGAGCCGCGCCTGTCCGGTCAGCTTGTCGATGCCCACCAGCCCCAGCGCGAGGCCGATGAACAGGCTGGTGAGTCCGCGCACCGGGGAATCGCCGAAGGTCGCCGAAACGGTGACGAAGGCCACGCACATGAGCGCGAAATAGTCCTCCGGCCCGAACTGCACCGCGATTTCCACCAGCGTGGGGGCGAGGAAGGTGAGGCCGAGTGTGGCGATGGTGCCCGCGACGAAGGAGCCGATGGCGGAGGTTGCCAGCGCCGGCCCGCCCCGGCCCGCCTTGGCCATCTTGTTGCCCTCCAGCGCGGTGGCCATGGAGGCGCTTTCGCCGGGGGTGTTGATGAGGATGGCGGTGGTGGAGCCGCCATACATGCCGCCATAATAGATGCCCGCGAACATGATGAGCGAGCCGGCGGGGTCGAGCTTGTAGGTGACCGGCAGCAGCAGGGCGACGGTCAGGGCCGGCCCGATGCCGGGCAGCACGCCGACGGCGGTGCCCAGCAGCACGCCCGCAAGGGCGAACAGCAGGTTGTGCGGCGACACCGCGATGGACAGGCCGGCGAGGAGTTGGGCGAAGGTATCCATGGCGGCCTCAGATCAGCCGTTCCAGCGGCCCCATGGGCAGCGAGAGCGTGAGCAGCTTGGCGAACAGCAGGTAGGCGCCGACGCCGATCACGAAGCCGATGGCGAGATCGGCCGGCAGCGCGCGCCGGCCGAAGGCGCGGGCGGTGGCGGCGAACAGGATGGCGGTGGCGGGGATGAAGCCGCCGCCGAGCCCGATGATCGCGATCAGCGCGACGAGACCGCCAATGATCCAGACGATGGCGCCGAGGTCGCCGGCCTCGCGGTGCGGCAGGCGGCCCCGCCACGCGATGGCGAAATTGGCGAGGGCCAGCACGGCGAGCCCCACCGCGATGACCCGCGGCGCCGCATCCGGCCCGAGGCCGTAGGGCGAGCCCTGCGCAAGCTGGCCCGCATCCCACCAGATGACCGCCGCGATCACGGCGAGCCCAGCGGCGATGGCGATGCCGGCTGTGTCCGGCTTCGTGGCTTTCGGGTTCATGGAGCCTCCTGAGGCGGCGTCTGTGCGGCGATCAGGGCTTCACGAGGCCGACCGACTTCAGGATGTCGGTGGTGCGGACGTTTTCCTCCTTGAGGAAGGCGTCGAAGGCCGGTCCGGTCATCAGGGCGCCGTCCCAGCCCTTCTGCTTCAGGATGTCCTGCCATGCCGGCGACTGGGCCATCTTCTCCACGAGGCCGGTGAGCGCCGCGCGCTGCTCGGCGGTGATGCCGGGAGGCGCCACCACGCCGCGCCAGTTGGTGATGCTGAGGGGGAGGCCCGCTTCCGTGAGGGTCGGGGCATCGACGCCCGGCACCCGCGTCTTTGCCGTCACGGCGAGGATGCGCAGCTTGCCGGCCTTCACCTGGCTGTCGAACTCGCCATAGCCGGAAATGCCCGCCGTGACCTTGCCGCCGAGCACTGCCGCCAGCGCCTCGCCACCGCCGGCAAACGGGATGTAGTTGATCTTGGCGGGATCGGCCCCCGCGGCCTTGGCGAACAGCGCGGCGGCGATATGGTCCACGCCGCCGGCCGAGCCGCCGGCCCAGGTCACCTTGGCCGGATTGGCCTTGATGGCGTCGGCGAGCTCCTGCACGGTCTTGAGCGGGGAGTTGGCGGGCACCGCGATCGCCTCGGTCTCCTCGGTGAGGCGGGCGATGGGCGTGACCTGCTCAAGGGTCACCGGCGCCTTGTTGGTCAGGATCGCGCCCACCATCACATAGCCCATGACCATGAGCTGGTTGCCGTCGCCCTTGGCGCCGTTCACCAGCTGCGCGATGCCGATGGTGCCGCCCGCGCCGCCCACATTGGTCACCTGCACGCTGCGTGCGAGGTTCGCGGCGACGATGGCCTGCTGCATGGAGCGGGCGGTCTGGTCCCAACCGCCGCCGGGGGCTGCGGGGGCCATGATCTTGAGGTCCGACATCTGCGCCGCAGCGGGCGAGAGCCCGGCCGGGGCGGCAAGCAGGGCCAGCCCGAGGGCGGTGAACAGGCGCCGGCTGACGGGCGTCTCGCTGAAGATGCGGGATGCGATACGGGACATGGGCTTCCTTCCCTCGACAATGGCCCCTGCAACCAGGGCGTCTTGGGCGGAAGAATTCAACGCTTCGGCCCGGAAGGGAAGCCGGAAAGCAGCGAAGGCGGCCAGTTGTGCACGCCTTGCCGCCTCACGGTGGGGAAGGCAAAGCCGTTGACGTTCAGTCAGTTATCGCCTGTGACGCAAGGTGAGGCCGCCGCCCGGCGGGCGGCGGCCTCACGGACTCAGAGGCTTGAGGGGTAGTTGGGGCTCTCGCGGGTGATGGTCACGTCATGGACGTGGCTCTCGCGCAGGCCGGCCGAGGAGATGCGCACGAAGCGCGCGCGCTCGCGGAATTCGGGAAGCGTCGCGCCGCCCACATAGCCCATGGCGGCGCGCAGGCCGCCGGCGAGCTGGTGGAGCACGGTGCCCACCGGCCCCTTATAGGCTACCTGACCCTCGACACCTTCCGGCACCAGCTTCAGCGCGTCGCGCACTTCCGCCTGGAAGTAGCGGTCCGCCGAGCCGCGCGACATGGCGCCCACCGAGCCCATGCCGCGATACGCCTTGTAGGAGCGGCCCTGATACAGGAACACCTCGCCGGGGCTCTCCTCGGTGCCCGCCAGCAGCGAGCCCACCATGGCGCAGGACGCGCCCGCCGCCAGCGCCTTGGCAAGGTCGCCGGAGAACTTGATGCCGCCGTCCGCGATCACCGGCGTATTGGTGGCGGCCGCAGCCTCCACCGCGTCCATGACGGCGGTCAGCTGGGGCACGCCGACGCCGGCCACGATGCGGGTGGTGCAGATGGAGCCGGGGCCGATGCCCACCTTGATGGCATCCGCGCCCGCTTCGATCAGCGCGCGGGTGCCCTCGCCGGTGGCGACGTTGCCGGCGAGGATCTGGGTGGCGTTGGACAGGCGCTTGATGCGCGACACCTGGTCGAGAACCTTGCGCGAATGGCCGTGGGCGGTGTCCACCACCACGAGGTCAACGCCGGCATCGATCAAGCGCTCGGTACGCTCGTAGCCGTCATCGCCCACCGTGGTCGCCGCCGCGACGCGCAGCCGGCCCTGCTCGTCCTTGGCGGAATTGGGATTGGCGACCGCCTTCTCGATGTCCTTCACCGTGATGAGGCCGACGCAGTGGAAGTTGCCGTCCACCACCAGCAGCTTCTCGATGCGGTGGTGATGCAGCAGCTTCTTGGCTTCCTGCTGGCTGACATTCTCGGTCACGGTGATGAGCCGTTCCTTGGTCATCAGCTCGGACACCGGCTGCGACGGGTCGGTGGCGAACCGCACGTCGCGATTGGTGAGGATGCCCACCAGCTTGCCGCCGCGCCCGTTGCCGCGCTCCACCACCGGAATGCCGGAGATGCTGTAGCGCTTCATCAGTTCCAGCGCGACCTTCAGGGTCTCGTCGGGATGGATGGTGACGGGGTTCACCACCATGCCGCTCTCGAACTTCTTCACCTGCCGCACATGCTCCGCCTGGATTTCGGGCGTGAGGTTGCGGTGGATGACGCCGATGCCGCCGGCCTGCGCCATGGCGATGGCCATGCGGGCTTCGGTCACCGTGTCCATGGCCGCGGAGAGGATCGGCAGGTTCAGGGTGATGGTGTTGGTCAGCCGGCTGACGAGGCTCACGCCGCCGGGCATGACCTCCGAGGGGCCGGGCACCAGCAGCACATCGTCAAAGGTCAGCGCCTCCCGGAAGGGCGAGCCGGAAAGGGGGGACAGAACTGCGGACGTATGGGGGGACATCGCCAACTCCTCCGCCGCACGGACGGCCGGCGGCACGTTTCGGAACGCTGCCGGCTGAGTGCGCCGTCCACGTTGCAAGTTGGCGGTGGCCCTTACCATGGGCGCGCGACGATTAGAAGACCTTGCCGCGCGCAGCCCGGCGCGGCCCGGCCATGCGCAGGGCGCAGGGCGGGCGCGAAAACGCGGCGGCATGGCCGCGCAGCCTCAGCGGGCATTAAGATATGCAAGCTATTGCAATGGCTTGCTGTGCATGTGGCGACGCGGGGCGGATATCGACTTTTACTGGACATGCTCTAAAGTCCAGCCCGTTGCAGATGAGGGTGGACCGATGGTGATGATGTTGCTGGGCCTCGTGGTGTTCCTCGGGGTGCATGTCGTCTCGACCCGTCCCGCCCTGCGCGCCGGACTGATCGCGAAGCTGGGGGAGGGCGGCTACAAGGGCTTCTATTCCCTGCTGGCCGTCAGCGGCGTTCTGCTCACCGCCTATGGCTTCGCCCTGTGGCGCGCGTCGGGGCCGGCCTTGCTGTGGGACCCGCCGCTCGGCATGCGGCACCTGACGCTGCTGCTGATGGTGTTCTCCTCCATCTTCATCGTCGCCGCCTATGTGCCGAGCCATATCCGCACCCGCCTCAAGCATCCCATGCTGGCGGGCGTGAAGGTCTGGGCGCTGGCGCACCTGATCGCCAATGGCGATGCCGCCTCCACGACGCTGTTTCTCGCCGTGCTCGCCTGGGCGGTGTATGACCGCATCTCGCTGAAGCGCCGGGGCGTGCCGGTTCCGGCCGCGCCCAAGGGCTATGGCGGCGATGTGGTGGCGGTGGTCGGCGGGCTTGTGCTTTATGCGGTGCTTGCCTTCCTGTTCCATCCCTATGTGGTGGGCGTGCCGGTGATGTGAGCACGTCCGGAGACACCGAGCAGCGGCCGCAAGAGCCGCCGAGAGGCCCTGAGGAAAACGCATGTCCATTCAAGCCGACGCCCGCCGTATCACCGCGCCCGAGATCGGAGCCCGCAAGGGCGGCGAACCCATCGTCTCGCTCACCTCCTATCACGCGCACACCGCGCAACTGCTCGACCGGCACGTGGACGTGATCCTCGTGGGCGACAGCCTCGGCATGGTGATGCACGGGCTTGAGACCACGGTGCCGGTGACGGTGGAGATGATGATCGTGCACGGGCGCGCGGTGGTGCGCGGCACGAAGCGCGCGCTCATCGTGGTGGACCTGCCGTTCGGCTCCTACGAGGCCAGCCCCACCGAGGCGTTCCACACCGCCGTCCGCGTGCTGAAGGAAACCGGCGCCGGCGCGGTGAAGATGGAAGGCGGCGTGCGCATGGCGGACACCGTCCGCTTCCTGGTGGATCGCGGCATCCCGGTCATGGGCCATGTGGGCCTGACGCCCCAGGCCATCAATACGCTCGGCTCCTTCAAGGCGCGCGGCCGTGACGACGCGGAGGCCGAACTGATCCGCGCCGATGCGCAGGCCATCGCCGAGGCCGGGGCCTTCTCCATCGTGCTGGAGGCCATCGCCGAGCCGCTGGCCCGGCGGATCACGGAAGAGGTGGGCTGCCCCACCATCGGCATCGGCGGCAGCCCCGCCTGCGACGGGCAGATCCTGGTGCTGGAGGACATGCTGGGCCTCGGCCAGCGGGTGCCGAAATTCGTCAAGAAATACGCCGAGCTTGGCCCGGCCATCGAGGAGGCGGTGGGCCGCTACGCACAGGATGTGCGCGCGCGGGCCTTCCCCGGCCCCGAGCACACCTATGCGCCGAAGGCGCCCAAGGCGTCGTGAGCGGGCTTTTGACCGGCGTGCGGAGGATCGCGGTCGCGGTCCTCGCGCTGGCGGCCGTGCCGCTTGCCGTTGGCTTTGCCGCGCCCGCACAGGCGGCCGAGGAGTGCTTCATCCTTGTGGAGGCGAAAACCGCGCGGGTGGTGGCCAAGCAGGGGCTGTGCGCCGCGCGGCACTCTCCGGTGTCCACCTTCGATATCCCGCTCGCCCTCATGGGGTTCGAGGCGGGCATCCTGAAATCCGAGCGCGAGCCGAAACTCTCCCCGCCGCCCGGCACCCTCGGCGCCGACGGCAAGCCCGCGACGCCGCAGACGCCGCGCGAGTGGATGACGCGCCAGACCGAATGGTACGGGCAGGAGATCGCCGCCCGCCTCGGGCCGCAGCACATGGCGCGGTTCCTGAAGTCCATCGCCTATGGCAACGAGAACCTGTCGGGTGATCCGGGGCGCGAGAATGGCTTTTCCCATGCCTGGCTGTCCTCGTCCCTCGCCATCTCGCCACGCGAGCAGGTGGACATCCTGCGCCGGCTGCTGATCGGCGACGGTCCCGTGGCCCCCGCCGCCGTGGCGGGCACCGCCGCCCTGCTGCGCCAGCCGGAGACGCCCGCCGGGTTCGAGCTTTATGGCACCATGGGCACCGGCTATCTGCGCCTCGCCGATGCCGCGCTCGACCGCACCCGTCCGCTGGGCTGGTTCCTCGGCTGGGTGGAGAAGGGGCCGGAGACCTACGTGTTCGTGCGCTACATGTCGCTGGACATCGCCGCGACCGAGCCGCTGGGAGAACGGGCACGACGCCAGACGCTGGCCTCGCTCGCCGCCATCCTCCAGGCGCAGGCCGCAGGGCGCTGAGGCGAGGCATGCGCGCGTCCGTCCTCGTCTCCTCGCTGGTCGCGTCCCTCGTCGGATTCGGCGGCACGCTCGCCCTCGTGCTTGCCGCCGCGCGGGCGGTGGGCGCCAGCGAACCGGAGGCGTCGTCCACGGTGGCCGCGCTCTGCCTCGGCGTGGCGGCGACCAGCCTCCTGCTCTCCCTGCGCTACCGCATTCCCATCGTTACCGCGTGGTCCACGCCCGGTGCGGCGGTGATCGCCACCTTCGGCGGGGGCATCGGCATGCCCAAGGCGGTGGGGGCTTTCCTGCTGGCGGGGCTTCTGGTGCTGGCCTGCGCCGCCATCCGGCCGCTGGCCCGGCTGGTCTCCCGCATCCCCATGTGCGTCGCTTCGGCGATGCTCGCGGGCGTGCTGGTGCGATTCGTCATGGGGCTCGCGGAAAATGCCGTGGCGGCGCCGCTGATCGTGCTGCCCATGCTCGCCCTGTTCTTCCTGGTGCGGCTCTATTCCCCCACCGCCGCCGTCCTCGCGGTTCTGGTGGCGGGCGCGGGCGCCATCTTCGCCACCGGCGCGGCGGGCCTCGATGCGCTGGTGTTCCTGCCGCCGCACCTCGCTTTCATGGTGCCGCAGGCCGATGTCTCCGTGCTGCTGGGGCTCGGCGTGCCGCTATTCCTCGTCACCATGGCGGCGCAGAACCTGCCGGGGCTCGCGGTGCTGCGCGCCATGGGCTACCAGCCGCCCACCAGCCCGCTTCTGGCTGCGACCGGCGCCGCAACGGTGCTGCTGGCGCCGTTCGGCTCGACCGGAATCAATCTGGCCGCCATCACCGCCGCCATCACCGCCAATCCCGATGCCCATCCCGATCCCGCCCGCCGCTATCTGGCGGGCGTGTCCTACGGGGTCTGGTACATCCTGCTCGCGGTGCTCGGGGCCTCGCTCGTCGGGGTGTTCGCCGCCTTGCCGCCGGCCTTTATCGCCACGGTCGCCGGGCTTGCCCTGATCGCGCCGCTCACCGGCGCGCTGGCGGGGGCGCTTCAGGAGGAGCAGGACCGGCTCGCGGCGGTCGTCACCTTCGCCACCACGGCCTCCGGGGTGGCGGTTCTCGGCATGGGCGCGCCCTTCTGGGGGCTTCTGGCGGGGCTGGTTGTGTTCGCTCTGGAGCGTCTGCGGGTGCGATTTGCCACGAAGAGGCCGCATGGCTAGGTTAGCCGCCCTCAAGTAGGGGGCGCCGTTGCGCTCCCGTGCGGCCCCACCGGACCTGGCATGACGGATATTTTCAACGAGATCGACGAGGACCTGCGGCGCGAGCGCTACCGCCGGCTCTGGGATCGCTATGGCCTGTACCTCATTCTCCTGTGTGTCGCGGTGGTCGTCGCGGCCGGCGCCTGGAGCGGCTATCGCTATTGGGCGAAGACGCAATCCGAGGCTTCCGGCGCCCGCTTCGAGGCGGCGAACCGGCTGATCGCGGACGGCAAGGTGACGGAGGCGGAAGCCGCCCTCGACCAGATCGCCAAGGATGCGACCACGGGCTATCGCGTGCTCGCCCGGTTCCGTGACGCCGGCCTCGTGGCCAAGCAGGATCCCAAGGCCGGGGTTGCCGCCTTCGACGCCCTCTCCACCGATGCCGCCGTGGGCGCCCTCGGGCAGGACCTGTCCCGCATCCGTGCCGCCGCCCTGCTGGTGGACACCGCGCCTTTGGCCGAGATCGTGCAGCGGCTGCAGTCGCTGGCGGACGGCACCAGCACCCTGCGCCATTCGGCGCGCCAGCTCATTGCGCTCGCGCAGTTCAAGGCCGGCGACCTTGCCGCCGCCAACAAGACGGCGCAGACCCTCATCGAGGATCCCGAGACGCCGCCCGGCATCCGCAGTCAGGCCCAGTTGCTGCGGACGCTGACCGCCTCGGCCGTTCCGACCCCCGCCGCGCCAGCGGCCGCCACGAAGTGAGGCCCGCAATGCCGAAGTTTCTTCGCCCGCAGACCCTGCGCATCGTGCTTGCCCTCGGCCTTGCCGCCGGGCTCGCCGGCTGCGAGACATTCGACAAGATCAATCCCTTCGGGGAAAAGGAGACCCCGCTGCCCGGTTCCCGGCAGCCGGTCTTCCCGAACGGCGTGCCCGGCGTGACCTATTCGCAGCCGCTGGGCCAGCCGACCAATTCCAACATCCCGCTTGATGCTGCGGGCGCGACTGCCGGTACGTCGGCATCGGGCGCCCGTCCGGCATCCGGCAACTGAACTGTGTGACGGGCGGCCCCTGATGTCCTTTACCCTGGCCCTTGTGGGCCGTCCCAATGTCGGCAAGTCCACGCTGTTCAACCGGCTGGTCGGCAAGAAGCTGGCGCTGGTGGATGATCGCCCCGGCGTGACCCGCGACCGGCGCGAGGGCGACGGGCGCCTCGGCGACCTCGCCTTCCGGGTGGTGGACACGGCCGGCCTTGAAGAGGCGGACCCGGCCTCGCTCGAAGGACGCATGCGCGGCCAGACCGAGGCCGCCATCGCCGATGCCGACGCCATCGTCTTCATGATCGACGCCCGCACCGGGCTGATGCCCGCAGATCGTGCCTTCGCGGCGCTGGTGCGGCGCTCCGGCAAGCCGATCATCCTCGTTGCCAACAAGAGCGAGGGTCGCGGCGGCGAGGCCGGCACCATGGAAGCCTATGCGCTGGGCCTCGGCACGCCGCTGCCGATTTCCTCCGAGCATGGCGAGGGCCTGTCCGAGCTTTATGATTCCCTGCGCGAGGCGCTGCCCGAGCAGACCCGCCGCGCGGCACGCCTCGCCCGCGAGGAGGACGACCGTCCCGAGCGGCCCATCAAGGTGGCGGTGCTCGGCCGGCCCAATGCCGGCAAGTCCACCCTCATCAACCGCCTGCTGGGCGAGGACCGCCTGCTGACCGGCCCGGAAGCCGGCATCACCCGCGACACCATCTCGGTGGAACTCAACTGGCGTGGCCAGAAGTTCGAGCTGTACGACACCGCCGGCCTGCGCAAGCGCGCCCGCATCGACGACAAGCTGGAGAAGCTGTCCGCCGCCGACGGCCTGCGGGCCATGAAGTTCGCGGAAGTGGTCGTGGTCCTGATGGACGCCGAGCGTCCGTTCGAGGAGCAGGACCTGCGCATCGCCGACCTCGTGGTGCGCGAGGGCCGTGCGCTGGTGCTGGGCTACAACAAGTCGGACCTCATCACCGATCCCCACGTCGTCGGGAAGCTACGTGAGGAAGCGGACCACTGGCTGCCGCAGGTGAAGGGCGTTCCCATCGTCCACCTCTCCGGGCTCACCGGGCGCGGCCTCGAGAAGCTGCTGGAGGCGGTGGTGGAAGCGCACCGGGTGTGGAACATCCGCATCTCCACCAATGCCCTCAACCGCTACCTGGAAGAGGCGACCGATTCCCATCCCCCGCCTGCCGTGTCGGGCCGGCGGGTGAAGATCCGCTACATGACGCAGCCCAAGGCGCGTCCGCCAACCTTCGTCATCTTCTGTTCGCGTGCCGACGCCATCCCGGAAAGCTATCTGCGCTATCTCTCCAACGGGTTGCGCGAGCGCTTTGACCTGCCCGGCACGCCGATCCGCTTCACCTTGCGCGAGAAGGACAATCCCTACGACCGGAAGGGGGATTGACCATGCGCCGCCTGCTGCTCGCGCTGACGCTCGGCGCGTCGTGCGCGTTCGCGCAGCCGGGGCAGGCGCAGGAGGCGCCGACGGCCGCCCCGGCCAAGGAATTGTTTGGCGCGGCCGCGCGGCCGGCGCCGCTCGCGGCCCGCTCCATCGGGTTCTATTCCAAGGGGTGCCTTGCCGGCGCGGAAGCGCTGCCGGTGACCGGACCGGGTGGCGGCGCCCCGCTCTGGCAGGCCATGCGCCTGTCGCGCAACCGCAACTGGGGCCATCCCGCGCTGGTGGACTTCATCGAGCGCTTCGCCGTGGCGGTGCCGAAGGTGTCCGGCTGGTCCGGCATTCTTGTGGGCGACATGTCGCAGCCGCGCGGCGGCCCCATGCGCACCGGCCACGCCTCCCATCAGGTGGGCCTCGACGTGGACATCTGGCTGACGCCCGGCCCGGGCCGGGTGCTCACGCCCGAGGACCGGGAAAAAATCTCCGCCACCATGATGGTGCGGCCCGACCGGCTGGATGTGGACCCCAAAGCCTTCACCCGCGACCACGTGGCCGTCATCCGCGCCGCCGCGCAGGACCCCCAGGTGGAGCGCATCTTCGTCAACGCCGCCATCAAGAAGGCCCTGTGCCGGGAGGCGGGGAGCCAGCGCGGCTGGATGGACAAGGTGCGTCCCTATTGGGGGCACGACGCCCACATGCATGTGCGGCTCTACTGCCAGAAGGACAGCCCGGACTGCCGCCCGCAGGAGCCGCCGCCGCCCGGTGACGGCTGCGGTGCCGATCTCGCATGGTGGTTCAGCGACGAGGTCCTGCATCCCAAGCCGTCGCCGACGCCGTCCCGCCCCAAGCCGCCCCTGACCCTGGCGGATCTCCCCGCAGCCTGCGCGGCTGTGCTGGAGGCGAAATGATCTGAGCTTCATGATCATGGTACCGCAGGCGTTTGCGCTCCGCCCAACGAGCGGCTATCCAAGAGAAATTCCAGACTGGAAGCGGCTCGAGGCGGCGAGCGCGTTGGAAAGCGGTGCATGGCCCGTCTCGACAGGTACATCTTTTTGACGGCAGCGACGGCCTTTCTTGGCGTCACCGCTGTTCTGTCGGCCATGATCTGGTCCACCCAGGCCTTGCGCCAGCTCGATCTCGTGACGAGCCAGGGCCAGACCATCCTCGCCTTCGTGGCCATCACCAGCCTCACCTTGCCGACGCTGATCCTCGTCATCGCGCCTGCCGCGCTGTTCATCGCCACCGCCTACACCTTGCTCAAGCTCAACGGCGATTCGGAGATCGTGGTGATGGCGGCGGCGGGCATGGGGCCGTGGCGCGTGCTGCGCCCGCTGATCGTGCTCGCCATCCTCGCGTCCCTGTTCGTCTCCGCCCTGTCGGTGGATCTGGTGCCCGGCAGCCTGCGGCTGTTCCGCGACCAGGTCTCGCGGGTGCGGGCGGACGTGGTCTCCTTCGTCGCCCAGCCGGGACGGTTCGTGACGCTCTCGCCGGGCCTCGTCTTCCATGTGCGCGAGCGCGCCAGCAACGGCGTGATGCGCGGCATCCTGATCGACGATGCCCGCGAAAAGGATATCTCCACCTATATCGCCGATCGTGGCCAGATCGTCGAAACCCCGAACGGGATCTTTCTGGTGCTCGAAGACGGGTCCATCCATCGCCGCACCCCGGGCGCCACCTCCACCGGCTCGGTGGTGGCGTTCCAGCGCTATGCGTTCGGCCTCGACGGCCTTGCGCCCGGCGGGCAGGGCGGCGCGGACCTGCGGCCCAGCGAGCGCTCCTTCGAATATGTGCTCAATCCGCCAGCGGACGATGTCTATCTGAAGATCGGGCAGGGCGGCCGCTTCCGCGAGGAGGTGCACAAGCGCCTGTCGGCGGGCCTCTATCCGCTCGCCTTCTTCGCCGTGGCGGCGGCGGCGCTGGCGCGCCCGCGCACCACACGCCAGAGCCGCGGCCTGGCGCTTGCCGGCATCGTGCCGGTGATGGTCGGGCTCCAGATCTCGTCCTTCGTGGTGGGCGGGCAATTGCGCACCTCGGCAGCGGCGGTGCCGGTGGCCTATCTCCTGCCCATCGCCTGCATCGTCATCTGCGCACTCTCGCTCCAGGGCTGGATCCGGCTTTCGCCGCCACAGGCGCTGGTCCGGGCATCCGAGGCGATTTCCGCCCGCATCAGCCGGCTGTCGGCGTCCTGAGCCATGATCATCGGGCGCATCCTCGGCACCTATTTCGCACGCCGCTTCTTCTCGGCGGTGGCGATGATCTTCCTGTCGTGCGTGTCGCTGATCATGCTCGTGGACTTCCTCGAGATGAGCCGGCGCACGGCGGATCGCGAGGCGGTGTCCACCGGCATGGTCGCGCTGCTCACCCTTTATCGCGCACCGGCCTTCACCGAGCAGCTTCTGCCGTTCGCGGTGCTGTTCGGCGGCATCTTCTCCTTCGTCATGCTGTCCCGCCGGCTGGAACTTGTGGTGGCGCGGGCGGTGGGCCTCTCGGCCTGGCAGTTCACCTTCCCCGCCATCTTCGTGTCCTTCCTCATCGGCGTGTTCGCGACCACGGTGTTCAACCCGGTGTCGGCCGATTTCAAGGAGCGGGCCAATCGGATGGAGGGTGAGATCTTCGCCTCCGCCCCCGCCGGCAGCCTGCTCGGCACGACCAAGGGGGCGTTCTGGATTCGCCAGCAGAGCGTGGACGGGCAGACCATCATCAAGGCGCTCGCCACCCAGCGGGGCGGGCGGGAACTGATCAATGTGACGGTGTTCGAGTTCGACAAGCGCGACCAGCTTGTGGAAAGGGTCGAGGCGAAGACGGCTTCCTTGGAATATGGTTACTGGCAGCTCAACGAAGCGCGGGTGGTCATTCCCGGCTTCGAGCAGCAGCATTTCGATACCTTCCTGATCGCCACAAACCTTGAGCCTGCTCAAATCCAGGAGAGCCTGCTCTCCGCGGAAACCGTGTCTTTTTGGCAACTTCCCGAGGCGATCAAGAATGCCGAGCAAGCCGGCTTTGGTGCAGCGCGATACCGCCTGCAGCTCCAAAGCCTTCTGGCGCGCCCGTTTTTGCTCGTCGCCATGGTCCTGATCGCTGCGGCGGTGGGGCTGCGCGTGTTCCGGTTCGGCGGCGTGGGCCAGACGATTCTCGGTGGCGTGATGGCCGGGTTTCTGCTTTATCTTGGAACCAAGCTCGCCGAAGACCTCGGTGAAGCGGGGGTGATCCATCCCATTGCCGCAGCATGGTTTCCGGCTGTGGCGGGGATTTTCCTGGGGGTTCTGGTTCTGTTGCACCGGGAGGACGGATGACCGTCGGGTTCACTCCCGCGGAAGGGTGGGCAACCTCTGCCCTGCGACGCATGCTGCGGCGCAGCGTGAGCGGCTGCGCGTTTGCCACCATGTTCGCGTTGGCCGTTCTCGTTCAGGCGGACGTTGCCGGTGCCCAGGCGCCGGTGGACGCCATGGCCGGCCGCCTCGGTGCGACCTCAACCGACCCGAACCAGAAGATGCTCGTGACCGCCGACGAGCTGGTCTACGACTATGAAAAGAACACCATCGGCGCCGCCGGCAACGTGCAGCTCTATTATGACGGGGCCAGCCTCGAGGCCCAGCGTGTCACCTATGACCGCAACCGCAATCTCGTCGTCGCTTCGGGCAATGTCCGCCTGAAGCAGAAGGACGGCACCATCGTCAACGCGCAGAACCTCGAACTCACCGAGGATTTCAAGACCGGTTTCATCCAGTCGCTGCGCGTGGATACGGTGGACAAGACCTATTTTGCCGCCACCCGTGCCGACCGCACCGAAGGCAATGTCACCGTCTTCCAGAACGGCGTCTACACGGCCTGCGAGCCGTGCAAGGACAATCCCGAGCGCCCGCCCCTGTGGCAGGTGAAGGCGGCGCGCATCATTCACAATCAAGACGAGCAGATGATCTACTACAAGGATGCGACCTTGGAGTTTTTCGGTCTGCCCATGGCCTATTTCCCGTATTTCTCCAGCCCCGATCCGACGGTGAAGCGCAAGACCGGCTTCCTCTCGCCGGTGTTCGCAAACGGCAGCGACATTGGGGTCGGGTTCGGCATTCCCTTCTTCTGGAACATCGCGCCTGATCGCGACCTTACCCTGACGCCGGTCTACTACACCCAGCAGGGCCTGCTGATGCAGGGCGAGTGGCGCCAGCAGCTGATGACCGGCGCCTATGACATTCGCGCCGCCGGCATCATGCAGCAGGACAAGGACGCCTTCGCGGGCCTGCCGGGCTATCGCGACAATCGCGGCATCCTGCAGAGCCGCGGCGAGTTCGCGCTGAGCGACCAGTGGAAATGGGGCTGGGACGGCACGCTCGCCTCCGACCGCACCTTCATCAACAACTACAATCTCGGCGGCTATCTGGACGCGCTGGGACTGGTGTCGGCGCAGCCCACCGAAGTGGTCTCGCAGCTCTATGTGACCGGGCAAGGCGACCGCAGCTATTTCGACGCGCGCGGGCTCTATTTCCTCGGCCTGTCGGTGACCGACGACCAGGACAAGATCCCCGTGGTCGGCACTTTCAACTACAATTACGTATTCGGAAAGCCCATCTTCGGCGGCGAGGCCGGGGTTCGGGTGAACTTCAATTCCGTCTCGCGCAACGATGCGGACTTCATCGGCACGTCCGCCGCCAATTCCTTTACTGGCGGCGGGGTTGGCATCCCGGCGGGCACCTGCGCCCTCACCAGCCCGAATCCCACCCAGTGCCTGCTGCGCGGCGCGCCGGGCGAGTATCAGCGCCTCAGCGCCGAACTGTACTGGAAGACCTCGGTGACCGACCAGGCCGGCCAGATCTGGACGCCGTTCATCAATGCGCGGGTGGACGTGGCCCACGCCAATATCGGTTCGCTGCCCAGCAGCTACACCAGCGGCGTGACCCTGCCGGGCCAGAACCCGCTCCAGTCGGGCGACGAGAGCCTGATCCGGGCGATGCCGACCATCGGCCTCGACTACCGCTACCCCTTCATCTCGGTTGAGAACTGGGGCGTGCAGACCATCGAACCGCGTGCCCAGCTGGTGATCCGCCCGAGCGAGACCGGCATCGGCAAGCTGCCGAACGAGGATGCCCAGAGCCTCGTCTTCGACGATAGCAACCTGTTCGAGATCAACAAATATTCCGGATGGGACCGGGTCGAGGGCGGTGGTCGCCTCAATGTGGGTGTGACCTATACCGCAGCCCTCAACAATGCCGGCCTGATCACCGCTTTGGTGGGCCAGTCCTACCACCTGTTCGGCATCAATTCGTTCGCCGAGGGCGACATGGCCAATACGGGCCTCCAGTCGGGCCTCGACACGGATGTGTCGGACATCGTTGCCCGCTTCTCCTATTCGCCCACCAAGAACCTGGAATTCATCTCCCGCTTCCGGTTCGACGAGGACAATTTCTCGCTCCAGCGCTTCGAGCTTGAAGGGCGCGCGGCCTGGGATCGCATCAACATTTCGGCGGTCTACGGCCTGTATTCCCCGCAGCCGCTGCTCGGCTATTACGAGGAACGGCAGGGCGTCTATACCAGCGCGTCCTACCGCCTGACCAACGAGTGGGCGGTCAGCGGCGGCATCCGCTACAACATCGCCCAGTCCGGCATCGACATGACCACCATCGGCGTCAGCTATGCCGACGATTGCTACACGATGGCGCTGAGCTACATCTCCAATTATTCCCTGAGCACCTACAGCTCGGAACCGAGCAATGCGGTCATGCTGACCATCGGCCTGCGGACGCTCGGCCAGACCAAGTTCACGACCTCGACCAGCTCCAGCAACTAGCTGCAGCAGCAGCGGCGCCTTGGCGCGGGCGGGTCTCCAGCGGCGCCCGACAGGAGAAATCCTGTCAGGCGGTTGCCTATCGTCCCGCTTGGTCGTATTGCCGCCATAGGTGTCGGCAGAATACGGCGCCTTGTCGACGGGCAGGCCCCCGCCGGAGACGGCGCCCGCCGGATGCCCTCCTACCGGATGACGCCATGCTGACGACTTCCCGCCTCCTGTTCCTCCTCGCCCTTGTCCTCGCCGTGCTCGGCGTGCGGGTGCCGGTGGCCGAGGCGCAGCAGATTCTCGCGATGGTGAACGGCTCGCCCATCACCACCTATGACGTCGCCCAGCGCCAGAAGCTGCTTCAGGTGATCGGCGAAAAGCCGCCCGGTGCCAAGGAGACGCTGGAAGAGCTGATCGACCAGCATCTGAAGGTCTCCGCCGCCAACCGCGCCGGGATGCAGATGGACGACGAGGACGTGGACAAGCTGTTCGCCAGCGTCGCCTCCCGCTCCGGCCGCACGCCCGAGCAGCTTGCCGCCCTGCTCGGCCAGCAGGGCGTGAATGCCCAGACCTTCAAGAACAAGCTGCGGGCGGACAATGTCTGGCAGCAATATGTGCGCCAGCGCGCCCCGGCCATCAATGTGCGCGACAGCGACGTGATCGCGGCCCTCAACCGGAACGGCCCGGTGGAGCTGGTGGCCACCGAATACAAGCTCTATCCCATCATCTTTGTGGTACCGCGCAGCTCCAACGCCTATCAGGCACGCCTGTCGGAGGCGAATGCCTTCAAGGCCCGCTTCAATGGATGTGATGCCGGCCTTGCTGCGGCGAAAGCCATGCGCGAAGTGGTGGTGCGCTCGCCGGTCTACCGGCTGTCCTCGGACATTCCCTCCCAGCTGCGCCAGATCCTCGACAAGACCGAGATCGGCCGCCTCACGCCGCCGGAAGTGACGCAGACCGGCGTGGAGATCTTCGCCGTTTGCGGCAAGACCGAAGTGAAGGGCGAAAGCTCGCAGAAGCGCGAGATCAAGGATCAGCTTGCGTCGAGCCAGTTCCAGACGGAATCGAAGAAGCTGATTGCGGAACTCCGCAAGTCCTCCCTGATCGTCTACCGCTGATGACCGCGCCCCTGGCGCTGACCCTTGGCGAGCCGGCCGGAATCGGCCCCGAGATCGCCCTGCGCGCATGGGGCGCCCGCGCCCCTCAGGCCCTGCCGCCCTTCATGGTGGTGGGCGATCCGGACCTGCTGCGTACGCGCGCCGCCGCGTTCGGGCTGGACGTTCCGGTGGAAGCCTGCGGTCCGCACGAGGCCGCCGCCCTGTTCGGGCAGGCCTTGCCGGTGGTGCCCGCCGGGCCGCGCGCCACCGCCCGCCCCGGCCGTCCCGATGCCTCCAGCGCCCCCGCCGTCATCGAGAGCCTCGACCGGGCGGTGGATCTGGTCCTTGCCGGCGCCGCGCGCGGGCTGGTCACCGGCCCGCTGGCGAAGGCGGTGGTCTATGAGGCGGGGTTTCCGTTTCCCGGCCACACCGAATATCTCGCGGCCCGCTGCACGCCCCCCGGCGGGGTGGCGCCGCGCCCGGTCATGATGATCTGGTCGCCGGCCCTCGCCGTGGTGCCCGCCACCATCCATGTGCCGCTGGCGGACGTGCCGCGCCTCGTGACCGTCGATCTACTGATGGAAACCGCCCGCATCGTTGCGGCCGACATGGGCCGCCGCTTCGGCCTGCCGTCGCCGCGCATCGCCTTTGCCGGCCTCAATCCCCATGCGGGGGAGGGGGGCACGCTCGGGGCCGAGGACGAGCGCATCGTGCGTCCCGCCGTGGAGGCCTTGCGGGCGGAGGGGATCGACGCGCGGGGTCCTCTGCCCGCCGACACGCTGTTCCATGCGGAGGCGCGCGAGACCTATGACGTGGTGATCGGCATGTATCACGACCAGGTTCTGATCCCCGCCAAGACACTGGCCTTCCATGACGGTGTGAACACCACGCTCGGCCTGCCCTTCGTGCGCACCTCCCCCGATCACGGGACCGCCTTCGATATTGCCGGCACCGGCCGCGCCAATCCCTCCAGCCTGATCGCGGCGATCCGGCTCGCCGGGCGCCTGTGCGCGGGCGAGGCGGCCGCCCGCCGCGCGGAGCCTGCCGCATGACCGCCATTGACGAACTTCCCCCGCTGCGCGACGTGATCCGCCGGCACGAACTGTCGGCGCAGAAGTCGCTCGGCCAGAACTTCCTTCTGGACCTCAATCTCACGGCGCGGATCGCCCGTGGCTCCGGCCCGCTGGAGGGCGCGCAGGTGGTGGAGGTTGGCCCCGGCCCCGGCGGCCTCACCCGCGCGCTGCTGGCGCTGGGCGCCGCCCGCGTGGTGGCCATCGAGCGCGACCGCCGCTGTGTCGCCGCCCTCGCTGAAGTCGCGGACGCCTATCCCGGCCGGCTGCAGGTGATCGAGGGCGACGCGCTCAAGGTGGACGTGCACGCCTATCTGGAGCCCGGCCCGGTCCGGGTGGTGGCGAACCTGCCCTATAATGTGGCGACGCTGCTTCTGGTGGGCTGGCTGTCCTCGGACCCCTGGCCACCCTGGTTCACCTCGCTCACCCTCATGTTCCAGCGGGAAGTGGCCGAGCGCATCGTCGCCGCGCCGGGCTCCAAGGCCTATGGCCGGCTGGCCGTGCTCGCGGGCTGGCGGACGCAGGCGAAGATCCTGTTCGATGTGGCCCCCTCCGCCTTCGTGCCTCCGCCCAAGGTGACCTCGTCCGTGGTGCATCTGGTGCCCCGCCCGGACCCCATGCCCTGCCGGCTGGCGGATCTGGAGCGGGTGACCGAGGCCGCCTTCGGCCAGCGCCGCAAGATGCTGCGCCAGAGCCTGAAGTCGCTGGGCGTTTCGGCCGGCGAACTGCTGGAGCGCACCGGCCTCCCGGAGACCGAGCGGGCGGAGGAGATCGACGTCGCCGGCTTCGTCGCGCTGGCGCGGGCATTCGCCGAGATGCGGGCCACGCCCGCCGGCTGATCCTCCTCTTCCACAGGGACCCCAAGGCTTCACAAGCGGGGGCGGGGCCTTATGCTCGCCGCCTGGCATGTGTTCGGTCCGCCCCGGTGAGCGCCGGGACGG
>NCCY01000012.1:17180-18289 GCA_002279855.1 Rhizobiales bacterium 12-68-15 | reverse complement strand
CAATGGAGCGCGCGTGGCTGGCCCCAATGGCCGGTGCCGCGCGGCCACCTGACCGATCAGGGCGCGCAGGTGGTGGCGCTCATCGCCGATGGGGTGCGGAACCATTATGTGCGCACCGCCCTCCTGCCGGCGCAGGGCTGCCCCGGCGCCGGGCTCATGGTGTGGGCGGACGGCAAGGACGAGCGCACCCGCCGCAGCGGACAGGAGATGGCGACCCATCTCGCCCCCGGCTGCGCGCTGGAGGCGCGCTCCGGCCCGCACGGATCCAGGGATCCCCTGTTCGACAGTGCTGGCGGGTCCTGCACGCTTGATCCGCAAGAGGGCGCAGCCGCGCTTCGGGCCGCGCTCGGGCCGGGCGGCGATCTGGTGGACCCCGCCTCCGCGCGCGCCATCGGGCCGCTCTTCGCCATCCTGCGCCCCGGCGCGCCGGTGCCGCTGCCGGAGAACGGCTTTGCGGTGCAGCCCGAAAAAATCGTGCTGACCGGCCCGCTCGCCATCGCGGCCGCCGCGGGTGAAATCTTTCTGCTGGAGTATGCGCAGGGCCTGCCCCCCGCGCAGGTCGCCTGGGGCGCGGCGTCTGACCCGGCGCAGCTCCTGCCGCTGCTCGCCCCGCGCAACCGTCTGTCGGACCTCGTGCGCAGCCTGCCTTATGTGGCGGTCCGGCAGGGGGCGGGCATGGCCCGCCTGATGCTGGCGACGCTGACCGGCGAGCCCCATGCGGCGGCGCCGGTTGTGGGGGCGGACGTAAAACTGCTCGCCCTCGCGGGCCATGACGACAATCTCTCCAACATGGCCGGCGTGTTCGGCGTGGACTGGAGCCTGCCCGGCCAGCCGGACGCCACCGCCCCGGCCACGGTGTTCGCGCTGGAGCGCTGGCGCGACCCGGCCACCGGGGCCGTCACCGTCGCCCTGCGGCTGTTCTATGCGGAGCTCGAGGGGATGCGCCGGCTCGATCCGGCGTCGGTGAAGACGCTGCCGGTGGCGCTGCCCGGCTGCGAGGGTGGTACCTGCCCGCTGGAGCGTCTGCGCGCCCGCGTCCTCGCCGCTCTCCCGCCGGCCTGCGGCCAGTAGGCCGAGGCGGGCACGGCGCCGGTTGAGGGCCGGCGCCT
>NCCY01000012.1:0-17134 GCA_002279855.1 Rhizobiales bacterium 12-68-15 | reverse complement strand
AGTGGCTGATCTCGTCGGACGCCTTGGACATGCGCTGGTGCACCACCTCGTCGCTGTCCTGCGCGCGGGTGCGCAGGCGCTTCTCAAGGTCGGCGGCGGACGGCGGCAGAAGGAACACCTTCACCAGATCCTGCTGTGCGCTCTGGTCGAGCTGCTGGGTGCCCTGCCAGTCGATATCGAACAGCACGTCGCGCCCGGCGGAGAGGGCATCCTCCACCGCTTGCCGGGGGGTGCCGTACAGGTTGCCGAACACGGTGGCGTGCTCCAGCAGCTCGCCGCTGTCCCGCAGGCGCTGGAACTCCTCGACGCTGACGAAGAAATAGTCCTTGCCGTTCTCCTCGCCCGGACGCGGCGGGCGGGTGGTGACGGAGACCGACATGGTGATGCGGTCGTCCTGCGCCAGCAGGCGGCGCGACAAGGTGGTCTTGCCGGCGCCGGAGGGGGAGGACAGGACCAGCATCAGCCCCCGGCGCGCGAGCACACTGGAGCCCGGCTTCCAGCCGGGCAGGGAGAAATGGGAGGTGGGGGAGGCGGCGGGGCTGGCCATGGCGGGGCTGCGGCTCACTCGATGTTCTGGATCTGCTCGCGGAACTGATCCACCAGAAGCTTCAGGTCAAGCCCGATGCGGGTGAGAGCGACCGCATTGGACTTGGAGCAGAGGGTATTGGCCTCGCGGTTGAACTCCTGCGAGAGGAAATCCAGCTTGCGGCCCACCGGCCCGCCGGTCTCCAGCAGCGCATGGGCCGCCGCAACATGGGCGGTCAGTCGGTCCAGCTCCTCGCGCACATCCGCCTTGGTGGCGAGCAGCGCCACTTCCTGATGCAGCCGGTCGGGATCGAGCGGCTTGACCGCGCCGACAAGGCTGCGGACCTGCTCCTCCAGCCGCGCGCGGATGGCGTCCGCCTGCCGCTCGGGCAGCGCCTCCGCCGTCTGCACCAGGGCGGACATGGCCTCCAGCCGCTCGCGCAGCACGGCGAGCAGGGCCTGCCCTTCCGCAAGGCGCATGGTGCCGAGGGCGGCCAGTGCCTCCTCGAATCCGCCTGTGGCGTCGCGGGTGATGGCCTCCACATCCTCCGGCGTCAGGCCGGCCTCTACCACTTCCACCACGCCCTTGACCGCAAGCAGCGCGTCCAGGGTGGGGGCGGGGAGGGCGTAGCGTTCGGCGGCCTGCTTGCCCGCTTCCACCATGGCTGCCAGCGCCGGCTGGTTGATGCGGATGGAGACGGTCTCGCCCTCGCGCGTGACCGCAAAGGTGCCGGAGATGGAGCCGCGCGAGAGCGCGCGGCCGGCAGCAAGGCGGGCGGCGGCGTCCAGCGCGTCGAAGCCCGACGGCAGGCGCAGGCGCAGATCGAGGCCCTTGGCGTTCACCGAGCGCAGTTCCCAGCTCCAGCGCCACGCTCCCGTGGCCCCCTGGGCGCGGGCGAATCCGGTCATGCTGGCAATGGACATGGTGCGGTCGCGGCGTTTCGCCGCCTCCTCAGTTGGCGCGGGCCGGCGCGGTTGTTCCGGTCCCGGCTCCGTTGGCGGGCGGCGTGGCGGGCTGGGCGGCGCGTGCGGCCTCGATCTCGCGCCACTTGGCGACGTTGCGGTTGTGCTGCTCCAGCGTCTCGGCGAAGGCATGCCCGCCGGTGCCATCGGCAACGAAATAGAGTTCCTTGGTCTTGGCCGGATTGGCCACCGCCGCCAGCGCGTCCTTGCCGGGATTGCCGATGGGGCCGGGGGGCAGGCCGTCGATGGTGTAGGTGTTGTAGGGGGTGGGCGTGGAGATGTCCGCCCGCGTGATGGCCCGCCCCAGCGAGCCTTTGCCGCCGACAATGCCGTAGATGATGGTCGGATCGGACTGCAGCTTCATCTTGCGGTTCAGCCGGTTGATGAACACCGCCGCGACACGGGGCCGCTCGTCCGCCTTCGCCGTCTCGTCTTCCACGATGGAGGCGAGGATGATCATCTCCTGCGGCGACTTCAGCGGAATGGACGGGTCGCGCTTTTCCCACAGCTCGCGCACCACCTTCTGCTGCTCGGTGGTCATGCGGGTCAGAATCTCGTCGCGCCGCATGCCGCGGGTGATGCGGTAGGTCTCGGGCAGCAGCGTGCCTTCCTGCGGCAGGCGGGGATTGCCGGTGAGGAGTTCGTTGGCATTCAGGCGGTCGAGCACCTGCTGGCTGGTGAGGCCTTCCGGAATGGTGACCTGATGGACGATCACCTTGCCTTCCACCATGTCGTCCAGGACCCTGGCGAGGGAGACGCCGGGCGGGAAGCGGTATTCGCCCGCCTGCAGCTGCTCGCCGCGCCGGGTGAGCTGCTGGCTGGCGAGGAAGAACAGGGCGTTGCGCACCACGCCGTCCCGTTCAAGGATATCGGCCACGTCGCGCGCGCCGGAGCCGCGCGGAATGAACACCACGGTTTCCTGCGTCAGCGGTCCCGGCGCGGTGAATTCCCGCTGGCCGTACCAGGCGACGATCCCGCCGCCGACCGCGAGAAACAGCAGGAAGGTGAAGACGCCGGACAGGATCACCACTGCGGGATGGTGCGCGCTGCGTGAGGGGCGGCGCTTCTTCTTCGCGTTGGCCGGCTTCTGGTCCTGCGTCCCCATGAACGTCTCCTCGCATGGGGCAGGGTCATGCCCGCCCGCCGGAACGCGCGACGCCGGTCGCCATGCGATCCGCGCGCGCTCCATCCAATCAGATCCGGGGCGGCCGGGTTCCGGATGATGAAACCGGGCCGGCCCGCCACGGGGGCGCCACCGGGCGCACTCGGGGATTATCCCTCAGGCGCTGCCCCGGACGCCGCTTGCCGGACGCAAGGGGAAGCGCGTCATCTGGTCGGAAATAGGACCACCGGGGAAATCGGTGGTCCCGGCTGTCAGTTCGCGCGACGGAACACCAGCGAGGCGTTGGTGCCGCCGAAGCCGAACGAATTGGAGAGGGCGACATCGATCTTGCGCGGGCGGGGCTTGAGCGGCACGAGATCGATCGGCGTTTCCACCGAAGGATTGTCGAGGTTCAGCGTCGCGGGCGCGATCTGGTCGCGGATGGCGAGGATGGAGAAGATGGCCTCCACCGCGCCGGCCGCGCCGAGCAGATGCCCGATGGACGACTTGGTGGATGACATGGAGACATTGGCCGCCGCATTGCCCAGCAGCCGCTCCACCGCCTTCAGCTCGATCTCGTCGGCCATGGTGGAGGTGCCATGGGCGTTGATGTAGTCCACCTCGCCGGGGGAGATGCCGGCGCGCTTCAGCGCCGCCGTCATGCAGCGGAAGGCGCCGTCGCCGTCCGGGCTGGGGGCGGTGATGTGGAAGGCGTCGCCCGACAGGCCGTAGCCGGTCAGTTCCGCATAGATGCGGGCGCCGCGCGCCTTGGCGTGTTCGTATTCCTCAAGCACCACCATGCCGGCGCCCTCGCCCATCACGAAGCCGTCGCGGTCCCGGTCATAGGGACGCGAGCCGCGCGTGGGTTCGTCGTTGAAGGCGGTGCACAGCGCCTTGCAGGCGGCAAAGCCGGCGAGGGCGAGGCGGTTGACGGTTGATTCGGTGCCGCCCGCCAGCATCACGTCGGCATCGCCGAACGCGATCAGCCGCCCGGCATCGCCGATGGCGTGCGCGCCGGTGGAGCAGGCGGTGACCACCGCGTGGTTCGGTCCCTTGAGGCCGTGCGCGATGGAGACATAGCCGCCCGCCAGATTGATGAGGCGGCCGGGAATGAAGAAGGGAGAGAGACGGCGCGGGCCGCGCTCGCGCAGCGTATGGGCCGCTTCCGCGATGCCCTCGATGCCGCCGATGCCGGAGCCGATCAGGACGCCGCTGGCGATCTGGTCTTCATAGGAGGTGGGATGCCAGTTGGCATCGTCCAGCGCCTGCTTGGCAGCGGCCATGGCGTAGACGATGAACTCGTCCACCTTGCGCTGTTCCTTCGGCTCCATCCATGCGTCGGGATTGAACGTCCCGTCCGTGCCGTCTCCGCGCGGGATCCGGCAGGCGATCTTGCAGGGCAGATCGGACACGTCGAAGGTGTCGACAACCGCCGCCGCGCTCTGACCCGCCAGCAGTCGCCGCCAGCTCGGTTCGACGCCGCAGGCGAGCGGGGTCACCATGCCGAGACCAGTGACGACAACACGTCTCATGGGGGAACTCCGGATACAATCAGTCAAACGGCCGCGAACGCCCCGGGGCGCCGCGACCGTCGAAGAGTTTGCGAGGGATCAGCCCGCGTTCTTTTCCAGGAACTTGATGGCGTCGCCAACCGTCAGGATGGTCTCGGCCGCGTCATCCGGGATCTCGGTGTTGAAGGCTTCCTCGAAGGCCATGACCAGCTCGACGGTGTCGAGGCTGTCCGCGCCGAGATCGTCGATGAAGCTGGCATTTTCAGTGACCTTCGCGGGCTCCACGCCCAGATGCTCCGCGACGATCTTCTTCACCTGATCGGCGATGTCACTCATCGATGCACCCTCATTATCTGAATTATGTGTCCTGCCGTGCGGCGGCTCGGATTTGGCATAAAGCCTTTCCCCCGCCGTGCCCAGCCCCCATGCTCGCTTACGGTCAGGCCGATCGAAGCACAGTCATTCCCAACCCGCCGCGCGATGGTTTGCAAGAGCGGATTTTCGGGTCGTTACCACACTTCCCCAGCCTTGACCAGCAAAGCCCATCCGCGCCCCGACGTCCAGCCCGATGCGCGGGGAAGCCGCATGTTTCAACGGCTTCGCCCGTCTGAGAGCCGGGTTCGGGTGAAAAACCCCGGCCGGCCCTGTCCGATCCGTGTCTGCCCGGCCTGCCGGGTCAGATCATCGCCATGCCGCCATTCACATGCAGCGTCTGGCCGGTGACATATCCGCCCTCGCTGGAGGCGAGATAGACGCAGGCCGCCGCGATGTCTTCCGGCGTGCCGAGGCGTGCTGCCGGCACCGCCTTCAGAATCGCCTCGCGCTGCTTTTCGTTGAGAGCGTCGGTCATCGGGGTGGCGATGAAGCCCGGTGCGACACAGTTCACCGTGACGCCCCGGCTCGCCACTTCCTGGGCCAGCGACTTGCTCATGCCGATCATGCCGGCCTTGGCGGCGGCATAATTGCCCTGGCCCGCATTGCCGGTGACGCCGACGATGGAGGTGATGGAGATGATGCGGCCCGAGCGCCGGCGCATCATGCCGCGCACCGCCGCGCGGGAGAGGCGGAAGGTGGAGGTGAGGTTCACCGCGATCACCTGGTCCCACGCCTCGTCGGTGAGGCGCATGAAGATGTTGTCGCGGGTAATGCCGGCATTGTTCACGAGAATGTCGAGCTGACCCATGGCCTCCTCGGCGTCGGGCACCAGCTTCTCCACCTCCTCGGCATTGCCGAGATCGCAGGGCAGGACGTGGACCCGCTCGCCCAGTTCGCCGGCAAGGGCGTCGAGCGCCTCGCGGCGGGTGCCGGAGACGGCCACCGTCGCGCCGCGCGCATGGAGGGCCCGGGCGATGGCGCCGCCGATGCCGCCCGTGGCGCCGGTGACGAGCGCGGTCTTGCCGCTGAGGTCGAACATGGGAACTCCAGAAGTCCGGGGATTAAGACGAATCAGGCGGCGGGGGCGGAGCGGGCGGCGATGAAGGCTGCCACGTCCTCGGGGGTGCCGACGGCGGAGGCGGAAATCTGCTTGGTGATGCGGCGCGACAGGCCGGACAGCACCTTGCCCGCGCCCACTTCCACGGTGCGGTCCACGCCCGCCGACGCCATGAACAGGACGCTCTCGCGCCAGCGCACCGTGCCGGTGACCTGCGCCACCAGAAGACGCACGATTTCCGCCGGATCTGTGACCGGCGCGGCCTTCACATTGGACACCACGGGCACCACGGGGGCATTCACGGTGGCCTTCGCCAGCGCCTCGGCCATGGCTTCGGCGGCCGGCTGCATCATGCGGCAATGGAAGGGGGCGGACACCGGCAGGAGCAGCGCCTTCATGGCGCCCTTCTCCTTGGCGATGATCAGCGCGCGCTCCACCGCGCCACGGGCGCCGGAGACCACCACCTGGCCGTCGGCATTGTCGTTGGCCGCCTCGCAGACCTCGCCCTGCGCCGCCTCGGCCGCAACCGCCGCCGCCGCTTCAAAGTCCAGCCCCAGCAGGGCGGCCATGGCGCCTTCGCCCACGGGCACGGCCTGCTGCATCGCCGTGCCGCGAATGCGCAGCAGCCGGGCGGCATCGGTGATGGAGAGGGCGCCTGCCGCCGCGAGCGCGGAATATTCCCCCAGCGAGTGCCCGGCCACGAAGGCGGCATCGGTCGCAAGGTTGAGGCCGGCTTCCGCCTCCAGCACGCGCATCGCGGCAAGCGAGACCGCCATCAAGGCGGGCTGGGCATTGGCGGTGAGGGTGAGGTCGTCGGCGGGGCCGTCCCACATGAGGGCGGTGAGCTTCTGCGACAGGGCGGCATCCACCTCGTCGAAGACCGCGCGGGCGACGGGGAAGGCATCGGCGAGGGCCTTGCCCATGCCGACCTGCTGGCTGCCCTGTCCCGGAAAGATGAAGGCCGTGCTCATGGGCGTGTCTCGCTTCTTTGTTCGGGCCTGAAAGTTGGGGACGGGAGGAACACCGGGAGGTCTGGCAAGTCAAGGTTTGCGGTGGCGCGGACGGGGATGCAACCGGCGCAGCGGAAGGTGCTTTCAGTCTCGTCCTTGCACAAGAAATGTAGGTGCACTATTCTTTCGACAGAAAGGATGCTCCGATGCCTGAGCCGTCTCTCGCCACCGCAAGCCAGTCCCGCCCCGATGCGGGGCGCGTGGTCGGCAAGGCCTTGGTACGCGCCGCCGATGCGCTGCGGCTCAGCGGCCGGCAGGTGGGCGAGGTGATCGGGGTCTCCCCCGCCACGGTGTCCCGCCTCAGGTCGGAGGGCTACCGGCTGGAGCCGGGCACCAAGCCGTTCGAACTGGCCGTGCTGTTCGTGCGCCTGTATCGCGCGCTCGATGCCATGACCGGCGGCGATGACGCCGTCTCCGCCGCCTGGCTCGCCGCGCCCAATCTCGCGCTGGACGCGGTGCCCGCCGAGCGTATCCGCACCGTTTCCGGACTTCTCGATGTCATCGCCTATCTGGACGCCCGCCGCGCTCGCGTCTGAGGCGCGCGCCTATGCGGGTCGCGTCTGGCGGCTCGTGGAGGCGCAGCACCGGGTCTCCACGCTCAAGCTGGTGGATACGCTGGACGAGCAGGCGCTGCTGGAAGACCTGATCGAGGCGACCAAGCCCGCGCTGCCGCCCGAGGCGCGGGGGCTGGACTATCTGCTCGCCACCCCGTTCCGCTATGACGCGCCCTATCCCGTCGGCTCGCGCTTCCGCCGGGCCGGGCGCACGGCGGGCGTGTTCTATGCCGCCGAGACGCCGGCGACGGCGGTGGCCGAGATGGCCTTCTACCGGCTGCTGTTCTTCGCCGAGTCGCCCGGCACGCCCTGGCCGCGCGGGGTATCCGACCACACCGCCTTGAGTGCGGCGGTGGCCACCGGGCAGGCGCTGGACCTGACACAGGCTCCGCTCGACCGCGACCGGGCGCTGTGGGCGCACCCGCGTGATTACGGGCCGTGCCAGATGCTGGCGGAGGCGGCGCGGGCGGCGGACCTCGCCCTGCTGCGCTATGAAAGCGTTCGCGATCCCGGCCGGGGAGCGAACGTCGCCGTGCTGGATCCGCGCGCCTTCGCGTCGCCCGCCGTTCAGGAGCGCCAGACCTGGCGGCTGCGCCTTGCGCCAACCGGGGTTCTGGCGCTGTGCGATTTCCCCGAGATGCGGCTCGCCTTCCCGCTCGCCGCCTTCGCCGCAGACCCCCGTCTGGCGCCGCTTGCGGACCGCCCGGACTAGCCGCAGACCTTGCATCGGCGCCAGAACCTGCTATATGCGCCGCTTCCGTTGCCCCGGCCGGGGGCTGAACGGACGGTTGGTGCGCGCCGCAGCTTCAGGGCTGTTCGTGTGCCGATAGGGCGAAGGCCCGTCGTCCCGTGTCCCCGCCTTCCGAGCAGACGCGCCTTTCCGAAGGCCGAAAGGGCTTGGCGCCGGGAACGGATGAAACAGAAAGGCAAGAGACACATGGCTCTCTATGAGCACGTGTTCCTCGCGCGCCAGGACGTTACGGCGCAGCAGGTCGAGGAACTGACCACCCGCTTCAAGGGTGTGATCGAGGCGAACGGCGGTTCGGTCGGCAAGACCGAATACTGGGGCGTGAAGTCCCTGACCTATCGCATCAACAAGAACCGCAAGGCGCACTTCACGCTCGTCAACATCGACGCCCCTGCGGCGGCGGTGCAGGAGATGGAGCGCCAGATGCGCATCGATGAGGACGTTCTGCGCTTCCTCACCCTGCGCGTCGAAGAGCATGAGGAAGGCCAGTCGGCCATGCTCCAGAAGCGGGATCGTGACGATCGCGGCGACCGTGGTGATCGCGGCTTCGGCGGCGATCGGGATCGCGGTTTTGGCGACCGCCCGCGCCGTCCGCGCGAGCGTGAAGAAGCTTCGAGCGAGGAGACGGTCTGATGGCATTCGCTCAAGCCGGTGGTGGTGGCGGTCAGCGCCGCCCGTTCTTCCGTCGTCGCAAGACCTGCCCGTTCTCCGGCCCCAACGCGCCGAAGATCGACTACAAGGACGTGCGTCTTCTGCAGCGCTACATTTCCGAGCGCGGCAAGATCGTGCCGAGCCGCATCACGGCGGTCTCCGCCAAGAAGCAGCGCGAACTGTCCTCGGCCATCAAGCGCGCGCGCTTCCTCGGCCTTCTGCCCTTCGTGATCCGCTGATCACGCCGCCCGGCGCCTGCGCCGGGCACATCTTTAAAGGCGCGGGCCGTCAGGTCCGCGCCTTTCCTTCAAGGTGCGGACCTGAGGGGGGCGCGCCAGTTGGGACCGGCCCGGAGGCTTTGTGCACTCGGGTGACCGGCCTCTAACCGCTCCGGCGGGACAGCGAGAGAATGGGACAGCTTCTTCTTATCGGCATCGCCGCAGGCGCGGCATCTGCACTTCTCGTGGCCGGCGCTTTTCTATCTCGCGCCCCTGCCCATCATGGTGGCCGGCCTCGCCTTCAGCCACTGGGCGGCCCTCATCGGCCTCGGCGCCGCCGCGATCGCCCTCGGCATCGCCTTCAGCACCACCTTCCTCACTGCTTATCTGATCGGCATCGGCGGACCCGCCTGGGCCCTCGCTTATGCCGCGTTGCTGGCGCGCGAGGATGCGGCCGGGCGCGGCGGGCTGGTGTGGTTTTCCGTCACCGGCCTCGTCTTCCTGTCCGGCGTGCTGGCGACGGTGGGAACCGTGCTCGGCCTGCTCTCCGTGGCGGGCGATCACGAGACCTATCAGGCAGCCGTTGCCACCGCCTTCGAAGCCTTCGTGCAGGTGCAGAAGGATGCGGGCGGCCCGGGAATGTCGGCGGCGGATGCGGCGGACATGGCCGGCCTCGTCGGCACCATCCTGCCCGCGCTCGCTGCCGTCCTGTCCATGGTGACGCAGCTCATCTGCCTGTATCTGGCGGGCCGCGCCGCCATGATTTCCGGTCGCCTCGCCCGTCCCTGGCCCGATCTGACCAGCCTGCGCCTGCCGCCGGTGGCCAGCCTGCTGCTGGCGGTTCTGGTGGCCGGATCGGTGGCGCCCGGCATGATCGGCCTTGCCGCCTCGGCGGCGGGCTCCGCACTGGTCATGGCCTTCGCGCTGGCCGGCTTCGCCACGCTGCATGGTCTCACGCGGGGCCGCACCGCCCGCCCGCTCATCCTCACCGGCGCCTGGGTGGCAACCCTCGCGCTCGGCTGGCCGGTGCTGGTGGCGGCGGTGTTCGGCCTCGTGGACACCATGTTCGACCTGCGCACCCGCATCGGCAGCGGCGGTGCGCCACCCGCCGCCAATGACCGCTGACCTCACGATTTCGACGACATTCCGCAAACACAGACCTTAGGAGATCCAAGATGGACGTCATTCTTCTCGAGCGCATCGCCAAGCTTGGCCAGATGGGCGAAGTCGTGCGCGTGCGCGACGGCTATGCCCGCAACTTCCTGCTGACCAAGGGCAAGGCCCTGCGCGCCACCAAGGAAAACCGCGCCAAGTTCGACAAGATGAAGGCGCAGCTTGAAGCCCGCAATCTCGAGCTTCGCAGCGAAGCCGAGGCGGTCGGCGCCAAGCTCCAGGGCGTCAGCGTCGTCCTGATCCGCCAGGCCGGCGAGAGCGGCCAGCTCTACGGCTCCGTCTCCACCCGCGACATCGCCGATTCGCTCACCGCTGCCGGCTTCTCGGTCGGCCGCCAGCAGATCGTGCTGAACCACCCCATCAAGACCATCGGCCTGCACAGCATCCCGGTGTCGCTGCACGGGGACGTGGAGGTGACCATCACCGCCAATGTCGCCCGCAGCGCCGAAGAGGCCGAGCGTCTCGCCCGTGGCGACGAACTGCGCACCCGCCGCGACGAGGATGAGGAAATCGCCGCCGAGCAGGCCGCCGAGCGCGCCGTCCTCGCGGAGCTGGATGAAGGTGAAGAGGAGGCCTGAGACCGGCCCTTCTTCCTGACGTAAGGTTAGTCGAGAACGCCCGGCCTGTGCCGGGCGTTTTCTTTTTGCGAGGCCACACCTGCCTATTGCCCGATGCGCTCGGTGGTGGTGTGATTTACTTGACGTCGGCTTTGGCCGGTGCCGCTGTGGCGGCTCCTGCTGCCGGAGCACGCGCCGATCCGCCCGCATCGCAAGCGGGGCGGATCGCATTGCCCCGTCCTCCCGTGAGAGGGCGATGGAGCGGGCCGATAAAGGACGACGCAACGGGAAGGGGACGACGCAGGGCAAGGAGAGGCAGAATCCGTGCCGATTGGCCGGGAGGGCGGGAGGCGGGCGAGAGCCGCGCGAACCGGTCTCCAGCGGCGCTCCGGGTCCGGCACGCGGCCGGGGTGGGGCGCGCAGGGGCAAAAGGCACGCCACGGGACGAGCCTGCGGCGCCGGAAGGCGCTGCCGGGACCGAGGGGATCAACTCCAGTCTGGAGGCGGCCGATGGACCTTTTGCTTGAGTGGGTGCTGAAGCGTGTGATGACCCGTGGCGCCCTGGAGGTGACCACGGCCTCGGGCCGGCAGTTTGTGGCGGGCACGGGCGTTGCCCGCGTCCATATCCGCTTTCGTACCACCGCCGCCCAGGTGCGGCTGGTGCTGGACCCGGAACTGGCGCTGGGCGAGATCCTCACCGACGGCGATCTCGTCATCGCGCGCGGCGACATGGCGGGTCTGCTCGACCTGCTGATGTCGCAGCCTTACGTGCACCCGACGCCCACGGCGAAGCTGCTCTATCGCGCCCGCATGGCGCTGCGGCGGCTGGCGCAGTTCAACCCGCCCGACCGCGCCCGCCGCAACGTCGCCCATCACTATGATCTGGACGGCCGGCTCTATTCGCTCTTCCTCGATGCCGACCGGCAATATTCCTGCGCCTATTTCGAGGAGCCGGGCCAGTCGCTGGATGACGCCCAGCTCGCCAAGAAGCGCCACATCGCCGCCAAGCTGGTGCTGGACCGGCCCGGTCTCAGCACGCTGGACATCGGTTGCGGCTGGGGCGGGCTCAGCCTCTATCTCGCCGAGATGGCGGACGCGCGCATGACCGGCGTGACCCTGTCCACCGAGCAACTCGGCGTTGCGGTGGCCCGCGCGCAGGAAAAGGGGCTTTCCGGCAAGGTGGCGTTCCGGCTGGAGGACTACCGCGCGCTCCACGGCCCGTTCGATCGCATCGTGTCGGTCGGCATGTTCGAGCATGTGGGCGTGCGCCATTATGCCGATTATTTCCGCAAGGTGCGCGACCTGCTGGACGAGAACGGCGTCATGCTGCTGCATTCCATCGGCCGCTCCGACGTGCCGGCGGTCACCAATCCGTGGATCGCCCGCTACATTTTCCCGGGCGGCTATATCCCGGCCCTGTCGGAAGTGCTGCCGGAGATCGAGAAGGCGGGGCTCGTGGTCACCGACATCGAGATCCTGCGCCTGCATTATGCGCAGACCCTGAAGGCGTGGCGCGAGCGCTTCCTCGCCCATCGCGAGGAGGTGCTGCGGCTTGCGGACACCCGCTTCTGCCGGATGTGGGAATTTTACCTCGCCGCATCGGAAATGGCCTTCCGCCACCAGGGGTTGATGGTGTTCCAGATCCAGATCGCCCGCCGGCAGGAGGCCGTGCCGCTGACGCGCGACTATATCGCTGCCGCCGAGGCCCGGCTGCGCGCGGCCGAGCGGGGCGCCGCGCCGCCCTTGCGGCTCGCCGGCGAATAGGGGGCGGTCCGGTCAGCCGCGCGCCGCCCTGAGGGCTGCGGCCGCCGCCACCGGGCCGAGCACCAGCGCGAACAAAGCAAGGCCCACCAGCACCTGGAAGGGCGTGCCGAACGGCACCGGGCCGGTGACCGCCGCCGAGGTGGCGGACACCGCGAAGATCAGCACGGGAATGGCGAGCGGCAGCACCAGCACCGCGATCAGCAGCCCGCCGCGCCGGAACGCCCCGGCAAAGGCCGCGCCGATCAGCCCGAGGGCGGTCACCGCAGGGGTGCCCACCGCCAGCGTCGCCACCAGCGCGCCGATGGCAGCGAGGTCGAGATTCAGCATCAGGGCGAGGAAGGGCGCGGCGATCACCAGCGGCAGCCCGGTCGCCAGCCAGTGGGCGAGGCCCTTGGCGGCGGCCACCAGTTCCAGCGGCAGCACGCTGCCCGTCAGCGCATCCAGCGAGCCGTCCTCCACATCGGAGGCGAACAGGCGTTCCAGCCCGATCAGGCTGGCCAGCATGGCGCCGATCCACAGGATGGCGGGACCGATGCGGGCGAGCAGGACAAGGTCCGGCCCCACCGCGAACGGCACCACCGCCACCACGCTCAGAAAGAACACCACACCGAGCCCGGCACCGCCGCCCGCGCGCAGGGCGAGCGCCAGATCGCGCCGGGTGAGGGCGAGGAAGGCGGCCATCATGGCGCACCGCCTGACGCGTCGTCGAAGGCGCCGTCATCGTCCGCCTTGCCAGGCGCCCGCGCCGCCACCGGTCCGCCGAGGGTGAGCGCGCGGGCGCCGGTGCCGAAATCGAGCGGGGTATGGGTCGCCGCGAGAATCAGCCCGCCATCGGCCAGATGCGCCCGGCCGAGCGCCGCGAATCGCGCCTGCGCGGTCACATCGAGCGCGGTGGTGGGCTCGTCCAGTACCCAGACCGGCCGGCGGGTCACCAGCAGCCGCGCGATGGCCAGCCGCCGCTTCTGCCCGGCGGAGAGGACCCCGGCAGGCAGGCGGCCAAGGCCCGGCAGGCCCACCTCCTCCAGCGCGTCGTCCACGGCGAGCCCGGAGGCGCCGAGCAGGGTGCGCCAGAAGCCCAGATTCTCGCGCACGGTGAGCGCGGGCTTAACTGCGTCGTCATGTCCCAGATAGTGGATGCTCTCCGCCGGCCGGGCCTCCGCCGGCAGGCCGTCGATACGGATCGCGCCGGCCTGGGGGGCGAGAAGCCCGGCCACGATGCGCAGAAGCGAGGACTTTCCCGCCCCGTTCGGCCCCGTCACCACCAGCGCCTCGCTGCACCGCACGGCGAATGTGAGGTCGCGGAACAGCACGCGCGCCCCCCTCTGGCAGGCGAGGCCGTCCGCTGTCAGGGCGAGGCCCCGCCAGAGGGAGGGCAGGCCTGCATTTGATGCATTGCACATTCGCTCGTCTTATCGCATGACCGCGGTTTGAAATGGCTCTATAAAGCGGCTGAACCACACCGTCCAAGGTGGGATGACACCTCAGGCTTCGTCCCATGAACGGTTGGCGTCGGTCGATCATCGAACCGGAGACGAAGCGCCGTGACCTCCCTCGACAGTTTCAAGTGCCGCACCACCCTTTCCGTCGCCGGCAAGGACTATGTCTATTACAACCTTGAGACGGCTGAGAAGAACGGTCTTGCGGGTGTGTCGCGCCTGCCCTTCTCCATGAAGGTGCTGCTTGAGAACCTGCTGCGCTACGAAGACGGCCGCAGCGTTTTCAAGGACGACATCATCGCCATCGCCGAATGGCTCAACACGCGCGGCAAGTCCGAGCGCGAGATCGCCTATCGCCCCGCCCGCGTGCTGATGCAGGACTTCACCGGCGTCCCCGCCGTGGTGGACCTCGCCGCCATGCGTGACGCCATGGTCAATCTCGGCGGCGATCCGGAGAAGATCAACCCGCTGGTCCCCGTGGATCTGGTCATCGACCATTCGGTGATCGTCAACTTCTTCGGCGACAACGCGGCCTTCGGCAAGAATGTCGAGGAAGAATACAAGCAGAACCAGGAGCGCTACCGCTTCCTGAAGTGGGGCCAGAGCGCGTTCGACAATTTCCGCGTCGTGCCCCCCGGCACTGGCATCTGCCATCAGGTCAATCTCGAATATCTCGCCCAGACGGTGTGGACCCGCTCCGAGACCATCGACGGCAAGGCCGTGACGGTGGCCTATCCGGACACGCTGGTGGGCACGGACAGCCACACCACCATGGTGAACGGCCTCGGCGTGCTCGGCTGGGGCGTGGGCGGCATCGAGGCGGAAGCGGCCATGCTCGGCCAGCCCATCTCCATGCTGGTGCCCGAGGTGGTCGGCTTCAAGCTGCATGGCCGCCTGAATGAAGGCATCACCGCCACCGACCTCGTGCTCACCGTCACGCAGATGCTGCGCAAGAAGGGCGTGGTGGGCAAGTTCGTGGAATTCTACGGCCCCGGCCTTGAGCACCTCTCGCTCGCCGACCGCGCCACCATCGCCAACATGGCGCCCGAATATGGCGCGACCTGCGGCTTCTTCCCGGTGGACAGCGAGACCATCGCCTATCTCGACGAGACCGGCCGCGCCGACGACCGCGTCGCGCTCGTGGAAGCCTACAGCAAGGCCCAGGGCATGTGGCGCACGGCGGAGACCCTCGACCCGGTCTTCACCGACGTGCTGGAACTGAACCTCGACACCGTCCTGCCCTCCATGGCCGGCCCCAAGCGTCCGCAGGATCGCGTTCTGCTCTCCGAATCCAAGACCGGCTTCATCGCCGCGCTGGAAGGCGAGTTCAAGAAGGCGGGCGAAGTGGACACGCGCGTGCCCGTGGCCGATGCCGACTACACGCTCGGCCATGGCGACGTGGTGATCGCCGCCATCACCTCCTGCACCAACACCTCCAACCCCTCGGTGCTGATCGCGGCCGGCCTGCTGGCCCGCAACGCGGCGCAGAAGGGCCTCACCCGCAAGCCGTGGGTGAAGACCTCGCTGGCCCCCGGCTCGCAGGTGGTCGAAGGCTATCTCAACAAGTCCGGCCTCCAGCCCTATCTGGATCAGGTGGGCTTCAATCTGGTGGGCTTCGGCTGCACCACCTGCATCGGCAATTCCGGCCCGCTGCCGGAGCCGATCTCCGAAGCCATCAACAAGAACGACCTCGTGGCGGGCGCCGTGATCTCCGGCAACCGCAACTTCGAGGGCCGCGTCAATCCGGACGTGAAGGCCAACTATCTCGCCTCGCCCCCGCTGGTGGTGGCCTATGCCATTGCCGGCTCGCTCCAGATCGACCTGACCACCGAGCCGCTGGGCACCGACACGGACGGCAACCCCGTCTATCTCAAGGACATCTGGCCCTCCAACAAGGAGGTTGCCCAGTTCATCCGCGAGAACGTCACCAAGGCGATGTTCAAGGAAAAGTATTCCGACGTGTTCAAGGGCGACGAGCACTGGCAGAAGATCCAGGCGCCGGTCGGCCAGACCTATGCCTGGCAGGATGCCTCCACCTATGTGCAGAACCCGCCTTACTTCGTCGGCATGACGAAGGAGCCGGTGCCGGTGAAGGACATCCTCGACGCCCGCATCATGGGCCTGTTCCTGGATTCCATCACCACCGACCACATCTCGCCGGCCGGCTCCATCAAGCAGGCGTCCCCGGCGGGCAAGTATCTGATCGAGCATCAGGTGCGCCCGGTGGACTTCAACCAGTACGGCACCCGTCGCGGCAATCACGAAGTCATGATGCGCGGCACCTTCGCCAACATCCGCATCAAGAACCAGATGGTTCCGGGCGTGGAAGGCGGCGTCACCGCCCATTATCCGGGCGGCGAGCAGATGCCGATCTATGATGCGGCCATGCAGTATCGCGCCGAGGGCGTGCCGCTGGTGGTGTTCGCCGGCAAGGAATACGGCACCGGCTCCTCGCGCGACTGGGCGGCGAAGGGCACCAAGCTGCTCGGCGTGCGCGCCGTGGTGGCGCAGTCCTTCGAGCGCATCCACCGCTCGAACCTCGTCGGCATGGGCATCGTCCCGCTGGTGTTCAAGGACGGCGAAAGCTGGCAGACGCTGGGCCTGAAGGGCGACGAGATGGTCACCCTGAAGGGCATCGAGGGTGACCTCAAGCCGCGCCAGATGCTCACCGCCGAGATCAAGTTCGCCGACGGTTCGGTGAAGGACGTGGAACTGCTCTGCCGCATCGATACGCTGGACGAGCTGGATTATTTCCGCAACGGCGGCATCCTGCCCTACGTGCTGCGCTCGCTCGCGGCCTGATCTGCGGACGGTGCGGGGCGTTCGGTCTGCGAGCGCCCCGCCCGGCCTCATCCGCCCAGCGGGCGGCCGCAATTGGCGCGGCCTCCCGCACGGGTGCGGCCTCGGCGCACTGGTGCTGCCGGGCCCTCTGATGACCTGTTGTCTTTCTTATTGTCCGCGCCGCTGCCGCTGGCCGGTATGGCGCCTCTCACTGCGAATTGACTGGCCCCGCCCGGCCGGGCTGCTTAAGCCTTAAGCAGTCTTTTCATTCGGGACCCTTGCCGCCCATGCGCCGTCGCCCCGCTCTCCTTCCCCTCGTCGCGCTGGTTCTGGCGCTTGCGGGCGGCCGGGCCGGTGCGCAGCAGGCACCGGCGGCGCCTCCCGCTCCGCCGACGGCGGTGCTCGAACTCTTCACCAGCCAGGGCTGCGCCTCCTGCCCGCCCGCTGATGCGCTGCTGGAAGAACTGGCGGCCGACCCGCGCGTCATCGCCATCACGCTGGCGGTGGATTACTGGGACTATATCGGCTGGAAGGACACGCTGGCCAAGCACGGCCACTCGCTGCGCCAGAAGGCCTATGCCGAGCAGCGCGGCGACCGGATGATCTACACGCCGCAGATCATCGTGGACGGCGTCGCCCCCGCCAAGGGCAGCGACAAGGCCGCCGTGCACAAGGCCATGGCCAAGGCGAAGGACATCGGCAATGCGCT
>NCCY01000254.1 GCA_002279855.1 Rhizobiales bacterium 12-68-15 | reverse complement strand
CCCGGCGACGCTGGACTTCGCCCGGGACGCATCGCAGAAGAGGCACATGAACACACGGCTGATCAGTTCCGAGAAGCGCGGCGAGGACGAGGATTCGACGTTGCGCCCGCAGCGCCTCGGCGATTTCGTCGGGCAGGCGCAGGCGCGCGCCAATCTGGAAGTGTTCATCAAGGCCGCCCGCGTCCGCGAGGAGGCGCTGGACCATGTGCTGTTCGTTGGTCCCCCCGGCCTCGGCAAGACCACGCTCGCCCAGATCATGGCGCGGGAGATGGGGGTCGGCTTCCGCTCCACCTCCGGCCCGGTGATCGCCAAGGCGGGCGACCTTGCGGCCATCCTGACCAATCTGGAAGAACGGGACGTCCTGTTCATTGACGAGATCCACCGCCTCTCGCCGGCGGTGGAGGAAATCCTCTATCCGGCCATGGAGGATTATGAACTGGACCTCGTCATCGGCGAGGGGCCGGCGGCCCGTTCGGTGAAGATCTCGCTGCCGAAATTCACGCTGGTGGGGGCAACCACCCGCTCGGGGCTGCTCACCACGCCGCTGCGCGACCGCTTCGGCATCCCGGTGCGGCTCAGCTTCTACACCGTTGAAGAACTTGAATATATCGTCACGCGCGGGGCGCGGGTGCTGGGCATCGGCATCTCGCCCGATGGCGCGGTGGAGATCGCCCGCCGCGCGCGGGGCACGCCGCGCATTGCCGGGCGCCTGCTGCGCCGGGTGCGGGATTTCGCGCTGGTGGCCGGCAATGGCGCCATCGACCGCGCCATCGCCGACCGTGCGCTCCTCGCGCTGGAAGTGGACCATGCCGGCCTCGATGCCATGGACCGCCGCTATCTCTCCATGATCGCCCTGCATTACGGCGGCGGGCCGGTGGGCATCGACACCATGGCGGCGGCGCTCTCCGAGCCGCGCGATGCGCTGGAAGAGATTGTCGAGCCGTTTCTCGTGCAGAACGGCTTTCTCCAGCGCACGCCGCGCGGGCGGATGCTGACCACCGGCGCGTTCCGGCATCTCGGCCTTGCCGAGCCCCAGCGCCCGCCGGGCACCCTGCCGCTCTTCGACGAGGGCGAATAGGCCCGGCTGAAGGACCCCGTGAACCTGATGGACCCGGCATGAATCTCGACATTTCCGGCGAACGGGCCGTGGCGCCCGGTGAACGCGAGCAGCATCCCCATCTGGCCGGCCGGCTCATTCCCGGCGGCCACAGCCTCGTGCTGCGCGTCTATTACGAGGACACCGATTTTTCCGGCATCGTCTATCACGCCAATTATCTGAAGTTCATGGAGCGCGGCCGCTCGGACTATATGCGGCTCCTGGGCGTGGTGCAGGGCGAGCTGTTCGCGCAGGCGGCGGCCGAGGCGCCGGGCTTTCACTTCGTCGTGCGCTCCATGCAGCTGGATTTCCTGAAACCTGCCCGCATCGACGACGTGCTGGAGGTGGTTACGCTCTCCAAGGAGGTGCAGGGCGCCTCCATCCTGCTGGACCAGAGCGTGCAGCGCCGGGGCGAAGTGCTGGTGCGGGCTTTGGTGCGCGTGGCCTTTGTCTCGCAGGGCCGCGCCCGCCGCATTCCCGATGCGCTCCGGCAGGCAACGCTGGCGGACGCCGTGGCATCGGGCGGCACTGTTGCACCGCAGCGATAACGCGGCATTAACCCTGTTCGTGTGTTGTTGGTGCGCGCCGAATGGCGCGCCGACGCGGCTTGCCGTCAAAGTTTGGACAGACTCAACCGGTTCATGACCCTTCGGCATGACCCATTGGGGCCTGACCTTGGAGGACGCGCGTTTGCGCTTGCGAAACGGTGATCCGATGCGCGGCAGGGACACTGGCAAAACTGGGATCGACACATGACTTCCCGCAGGACCGGCCTCATGAGGTTGATGAAGACGCTTTTCCTGGTCCTGGCCCTCGCCTGTACGGTGCCGGCCTCGATGGCGTTCGCCCAGTCCACTGCCGCCCCCACCAGCCCCGTCACCACCGCGCCGGGCTCGCCGGCTCCGGCGGCGGTCGCGCCGAACGGTCAGACGGGCTTTGCCCCGACCAGCGCGCCCGCAGCTGACGTGACGCTGCTGGGCCTCTTCCTCCAGGCCTCCTGGGTGGTGAAACTCATCATGCTCGGCCTGCTCGTCGCCTCGGTCTGGGTGTGGGCGATCATCATCGACAAGACCTTGCTGTTCGGCCGCACCAAGCGGGAGATGGACCGCTTCGAGCAGGTGTTTTGGTCGGGACAGAGCCTTGAGGAGCTGTATCGCTCCCTCGCCGGGCGCCCCAACCAGGCCATGGGCGCCATCTTCGTTGCCGCCATGCGCGAGTGGAAGCGCACCTATGAGAGCGGCGCCAAGTCCCTCACCGGCCTCAACCAGCGTATCGAGAAGGTGATGGACGTGACCATCGCCCGCGAGGTGGAGCGGCTGGAATCCCGGCTTCTGGTGCTGGCCACCATCGGCTCGGCCGGCCCCTTCATCGGCCTGCTCGGCACGGTCATCGGCATCATGACCTCGTTCCAGTCCATTGCCGCCTCGAAGAATACCAGCCTCGCGGTGGTGGCGCCGGGCATCGCGGAAGCGCTGCTGGCAACCGCCATCGGCCTCATCGCCGCCATTCCCGCGACCATGGCCTACAACAAGTTCAGTTCCCAGGTCGGCCGGCAGGCCCAGCGGCTCGAAGGCTTTGCCGACGAATTCTCCGCCATCCTGTCGCGCCAGATCGACGAGAGGAGCTGACGCTTATGGGCATGTCCTCAGGCTCCGGGGGAGGGTGGCAGAGCCGTCGCTCGCGCCGCCGCCGGGGCGCCTCCGTCATCTCCGAGATCAACGTGACGCCCATGGTGGACGTCATGCTGGTGCTGCTCATCATCTTCATGGTGTCAGCGCCGCTGCTCACCGTCGGCGTGCCCATCGACCTGCCGCAGACGGCGGCCAAGTCCGTGGACCAGAACAAGGACCCCATCACCGTCTCGGTGAATGAAAAGGGACAGATCTATCTCGGCGAGGCGGAAGTGGCCTATGGCGATCTGGTCGGGAAATTGCAGGGCGTGACCAAGGGCAACATGGACGAGCGCATCTTCGTGCGCGGCGACCGGAAGGTGGATTACGGCACGGTGATGCGCGTGATGGGCCGGCTGTCCTCGGCCGGATTCAAGAAGGTCGCGCTGGTCACCGAGGCGGAGCAGGGGGGCTGAGAAGGAGCGGAATGCGCGTCGGAACGGTCGCATCGGTCGCATTGCACGGGATGATCCTGGTGCTCGCCTTGGTGTCCTTCGCGTCGCCGAGGGCCTTTGACATGCCTCCCGAGGCCATTCCCGTGGACCTCGTGTCCGCGACCGACATCTCCACGGTCACCAAGGGCAGCGAGAAGGGCAAGAAGGACCTTCCGCCCAAGATTGCCGCCGAGAAGGTGGATGTGGAGAAGCCGACGCCCGATCCCAAGGTGAAGGTGACGGAGAAGCAGGAGGTGGCGCCCACCGCGCCCGCCCCCACCCCGCCGCCCGCGCCCCAGCCCAAGCTGGAAGAGCCGAAGCCGACCCCCGCGCCGGCGCCCGCCCGGACCGAGCCGCCGCCGCCCAAGGCGGACGAGGCCCTGAAGGCGGAGCCCAAGAAGGACGAGAAGCCGCAGCAGCAACAGCAGGCGCAGCCCACCCCGCTGCCGCCCAAGAAGCCGGCGCCCCCGGTTCAGACGGCGGAGCCGAAGCCGCCCACCGACCAGAAGTTCGACGCCGACAAGATCGCCCAGCTTCTGGACAAGCGCACGCCCCAGCGCCAGGCATCGAGCGCGGCCGAGACCTCGCAGGTGTCCTCCCTCGGCGCCCCGCGCGGGCAGAACGCGACCCTGAGTGTGACCGAGCTGGACGCCTTCCGGGAGAAGGTGAAGCAGTGCTGGCGGGTGCCCCCGGTCAATGACGACAAGATCTTCGCCTATATCCTGCTGCGCCTGAACCGCGATGGCACCCTCGCCCAGCCGCCCGTCATCACCGACGGCATGATGAATCCCGAGCAGCGCGGCGTGTTCGACGCCTTCGCCGCGAGCGCCGTGCGCGCGCTCATCCAGTGCCAGCCCTACACGATGTTCCGACCCGAGAAGTACGACCTCTGGAAGGAACTGGAGCCGAAATTCAATCCCGGCATGTTCGGGACCATCTGACGGAATGTGCCCCGGCCGGCAGCGGCGGGGTGCAGAGACAAGAAGAGGACAGCGTGACCAAAGCCTCCGATTCCGCCACGCCCACATGGCGCCTGAACCGCCGCCAGCTCGTGCTCGCCGGTGCCGCGACCGGCCTTGCCGCCGGTGGCGGCATCCTGCGGCCCGCCCCCGCTCAGGCCGCGCTGCGCATCGACATCCAGTCCGGCGCGCCGCAGCCCATTCCGATCGCCATCACCGATTTCGTCGGCGAGGCCGAGCCGGGCCGGGCCATTGCGGGCGTGGTCACCAGCGATCTGAAGCGCTCGGGCCTGTTCGCGCCCATCGACCCCAAGTCCTTCACCGAGACCATCACCAATCCGGACCTCGCCCCCCGCTTCCCCGACTGGCG
>NCCY01000253.1 GCA_002279855.1 Rhizobiales bacterium 12-68-15 | reverse complement strand
ACCATCTCTTCGGTGGCCGCCATCTCGAAATTCAGCGGCAGCGCCACCTCATTGCGCAGGCGCACCATGTCCGCGTCGCGAATGTGCCGCCGGTCCTCGCGCAGATGGGCGGTGATGCCGTCCGCTCCGGCTGCCTTGGCGAGAAGCGCGGCGCGCACTGGGTCCGGATGGTGCCCGCCGCGCGCATTCCGCACGGTGGCCACATGGTCGATGTTCACCCCGAGGCGGACCGGCAGGTTCGCGGGCATGGCCTTCTCCTTCAGCCGTTGGACCGTTCCACGCTGGACACCACCGCGCGGCTTCTGAGGTCGGAAATGATGCCGTTCAGATGGCGCAGGTCGAACACGCCGAGGTCGATCATCATCTCGTGGAAGTCCGGGGAGCGCGAGCGCATCACGATCCCCTCGATATTGCCATTGTGCTCGGCGATGGCGGTCGCCACCTGCGCCAGCGAGCCGGGCTCGTTGACGGCCGTCACCACGATCTGCGCCGGGAAGCGGCCATCGCTGAGTTCGTCCACGTCCCAGCGCACATCGAGCCAGCGCTCCGGCTCTTCCTCGAAGGTCTGAAGCTCGGGCGAGTGGATGGGATAGATGGTGATCCCCTCCCCCGGCGTCAGGATGCCGACGATGCGGTCGCCCGGAACGGCGCCGCCCTTGGGCGCGAAGCGCACCGGCAGGTCGCCGTTCATGCCCCGGATGGGGATGGCCTGCACCGCCTCGGAGGCATCGGGGATCTTGAACTTGAGGTTCTGGCCCTTCTTCAGCTCGAACCAGCCCTCGCCATTGGCGGCCTGCCCCTGCCCGCGCTCGTCGGCGCGGGGGGCGGTCCAGTCGGGATGCACGGAGCGCACGAGGTCGTCGGTCTTGATCTCGCCGCGCCCCACGGCCGCGAACACGTCGTCCAGCGAGGTGCGGGCCAGCCGGGGCATGGCCTTGGCGATGGCTTCCTCGGCAAACGGCTTGCCGGCGCGGGCGAAGGCGCGCTCCGCGATCTTGCGGCCAAGGCCCGCATACTGGGCGCGCACCGCCGTCCGCGTCGCGCGCCGCACCGCCGCCCGCGCCTTGCCGGTGACGGCGATGGTCTCCCACGCCCCCGGCGGGGTCTGCGCGCGGGAGGTGATGATCTCCACCTCGTCGCCATTCTTCAGTTCGGACACCAGCGGCGCGATGGTGCCGTTGATCTTGCAGCCCACCGCCGTGTTGCCGACATCGGTATGCACCGCATAGGCGAAGTCGATGGGCGTCGCCCGGCGCGGCAGGGCGATGAGCCGCCCCTTGGGAGTGAAGCAGAACACCTGATCGTGGAACAGTTCGAGCTTGGTGTGCTCCAGGAACTCTTCCGGGCTCAGCCCCTGAGACAGGTTCTCGATGGTCTTGCGCAGCCAGGCATAGGCGCGGCTCTCGTTGGAGAGGATGATGGACTGGTCGCCGCTTTCATCCTTGTAGAGCGCGTGGGCGGCGATGCCGTATTCGGCAATGTCGTCCATGTCATAGGTGCGGATCTGGAGTTCCACGCGCTGCCGCTTCGGGCCGACCACCGTCGTGTGCAGCGAGCGGTAGTCATTGGGCTTGGGCGTGGAGATATAGTCCTTGAAGCGACCCGGAACGATCGCCCACTTGGTGTGGACCACGCCCAGCGCGCGATAGCAGTCCTCCACCGACCTCACCATCACGCGGAAGCCGTAGAGGTCGGACAATTGCTCGAAGCCGATGGCCTTGCGTTCCATCTTGCGCCAGATGGAATAGGGGCGCTTCTCGCGGCCCTTCACCTGCGCATCGATGCCGCGCGAGGACAGCTCGGTCTGAAGCTCGCGCTCGATTTCCTCCACCAGCGGCCCGTTGCGCTCGCGCAGTTCCGCGACCCGCGCATCGATGGAGCTGTAGGCCTCGGCCGAGAGCTGGCGGAAGGCGAGGTCTTCCAGTTCCTCGCGCATGTCCTGCATGCCCATGCGGGCGGCAAGCGGGGCGTAGATGTCGAGGGTTTCCTGCGCGACCCGGCCGCGCTTTTCCTGCGGCACGTATTTCAGCGTGCGCATGTTGTGCAGGCGGTCGGCCAGCTTCACGAGGAGAACGCGCACATCGTCGGCGATGGCCAGCAGCAGCTTGCGCAGGTTTTCCGCCTGCTTGGCCTGCTTGGAGACCAGATCCAGCTTCTTGATCTTGGTCAGGCCCTCCACCAGATCCGCGATCTGGGTGCCGAACAGCTTCTCGATCTCGGTGCGGGTGGCGCTGGTGTCCTCGATCGTGTCATGCAGCAGCGCCGCGACGATGGTGGCATCGTCCAGCTCAAGGTCGGTGAGGATCGCCGCCACTTCGAGCGGATGGGAGAAGTAGGGATCTCCGGACGCACGGACCTGCGTGCCGTGGGCGCGCATGGCATAGACATAGGCGCGATCCAGCAGCGCCTCGTCGGTGGCGGGATTGTACCGGCGGACACGGTCCACCAGCTCGTATTGGCGCATCATTGCCGAAGGTACCGCCGCGACTTGAAAGCTGAACACATTCCAGAAACGTGCAAATAACACCTTCGGACGGGCCCGGCGCAAGGGCGCAATTGCACCCCCGCGCCGGACGCATGGCTCGTCAGGGCAGGAGCAGCGTCGAGCCCGTGGTGGCCCGCGATTCCAGGTCGCGATGCGCCTTGGCGGCATCCTTCAGCGCATAGGTCTGGTGGATGGAGATCTTCACCGCCCCCTTGATGACCATCTCGAACAGGTCGTTCGCGGTGGCATAGAGGTCTTCGCGGGTGGAGATGTGGGTGTGAAGCGTCGGGCGCGTCGCATAGAGCGAGCCTTTCTGGGACAGCGCCAGCAGGTCGAAATTCTTGATCGCCCCGGAGGCATTGCCGTACGACACCCACAGCCCGCGCGGCTTCAGGCAATCCAGCGAGGCGGGATAGGTGGCCTGCCCGACACCGTCATAGACCACGTCACAGCCCTTGCCGCCGGTGATCTCCTTCACGCGATGCACGAAATCCTCGGTGCGATAGAGGATCACCTCGTCGCAGCCATGGGCATAGGCGAGTTCCGCCTTTTCCTTCGACCCGACCGTACCGATCACCTTCGCGCCGATGGCGTGCGCCCACTGGGAGAGGATGAGCCCCACCCCGCCGGCAGCCGCCTGGATCAGCACCGTGTCGCCCGGCTTCACCTCATAGGTCCGGCGCACCAGATATTGCGCCGTCATGCCCTTGAGCATCATGGCGGCGGCGGTGCGGTCGTCGATGGAGGCCGGAAGATGGACGAGGCCGGACGCTGAAATGTTGCGCGCCTCGCAATAGGAGCCGGTGAGTGTGGCATAGGCGACCCGGTCGCCCTCATGGAAGTCGTTCACGTGGTCGCCCACGGCGGTCACCACGCCCGCGCCCTCATTGCCCAGCACGAAGGGCAGAGCCGGCCCCTTGTAGAGCCCGGAGCGGAAATAGGTGTCCACGAAATTGAGCCCGATGGCCGTGTGGCGGATCTGCACCTCGCCCGGCCCCGGCGGCGGCAGGCTCACATCCTCATATGTCAGGACTTCCGGGCCGCCATATTTGTGAACCCGAACCACTCCCACCATGACCCGTCTCCATCCCGCGCGCCGTATCCGGCCTGTGGCGCGCATGATAGGGCGCGCCTGCGGGGCGACAAGCGGTCCTGTTCGGGATAACGCCAGCGGGTGCGCGGTCTGTTTGGTCGCACCTGTTCCGCAATCGCCCCCTCTCGTGGCGGCACGGCGGGGCACCTATGTTGGATGGAACATGACACGGGATATCCGGAAAGGAAGGCTCGCATGAGCACGCCTGCCAGCTTCGACGTTGCGGTCGTGGGTGCCGGACCGGCCGGGCTTGCCGCCGCCATCGCCCTCGCCCGCGAGGGCGTCGCGACCGCGCTGGTCACCGGCCCGCGCCGCGCCATGGACCACCGCACCACCGCCCTCATGGAGGGCTCCGTGCGCTTCCTGAAGGCGCACGACCTGTGGGACCGGCTGGAGCCGCACACCGCACCCTTGCGCGACCTGCGCATCGTGGATGCCACCCGCCGCCTCGTGCGTGCGCCGGAGGTCAAGTTCCGCGCCAGCGAAATCGGGCTCGACGCCTTCGGCCACAATATCGAAAACGATTCCCTCCGGGACGCGCTGCTCACCGCCGCCGCGGAGACGCCCGGCCTCACCCTCATCGAGGCGTCCGCCACCGGGCACCATCTGGAGGGCGACCGGATCGAGATTTCGCTCGATGATGGCAGCCGGCTGCATGCGCGCCTCGCGGTGGCGGCGGACGGGCGCAAATCCCGGATGCGCGAGGCGGCGGGCATCGCCGTGCGCGCCCGCGCCTATCCGCAGGTGGCGCTCACCTTCACCGTGACCCACACGCGCGGCCATGAGGAGGTGTCCACCGAATTCCACACCGAGCACGGCCCCTTCACCCTCGTTCCCCTGCCCGGCGATCGCTCGTCCATCGTCTGCGTGGTCAGCGAGGTCGAGGCGGTGCGTCTGCTGGGGCTGGAGACGGCGGAGCTTGCGCGCGAACTGGAGCGGCGCGCGTCGTCCCTGCTGGG
>NCCY01000252.1:9761-12007 GCA_002279855.1 Rhizobiales bacterium 12-68-15 | reverse complement strand
AGAAGTCGGCGCGGGCGTCACGGGTCCCCTCGGCGGCAGGCGGGGATGGCCCGCTTACCGCCACCCGCAGAGGCTCCGCCCGACCGCATTGTGCCCCTTGGCCTGCCGGATGGTCTCGTCCGTATCGGCCGCGGACCAGCGAATCGGCTGGGCCACCCGGCAGAACACGTCAGCGCCGCCGGAACCCGTCGTCGTCCCGCAGGCGCTGAGGATCATCAGCGGCAGCAGCAGCAGAAGCCGCGCGCGCCCGACCGGCCTTTTCAACCAGTGCATCCCCATCCCTCGCCTCCGTCTTCATCCGCGCTGTCCATCCGGCCTGCCGCGCACGCCGCTCCAGCGCGAAGGCGACCAGCAGGCCGCCGGTCACCGCCTGCACCCACCAGGGCAGGCTGTAGATGAGCCAGTCCATGGTCAGGCCGCCCGCTGCCGTCCGATGAAGGTCCACGCCGCGAACGCAAGTGCGGCCACCACGGCGAGGGCCATCGCCCATTGCAGAGGGCCCGGCGTCGCGGCGGCGTTGGCAAGGGCCCCGAGCGCGGCAAGGCCGCCCGCTGCCGCCTCCGGCGTCTTCGCCAGTTCCCGCAGCGCGATGTCGCCGGCGTCAGCCTTTCCGCCGGCCGCTGCGGCGACCATCATGTGCGGTGGCGCCCCGCGCGCCAGAGCCGCCCCGTCGCGCCGGACATCGGCCACACGGGCGTCCCAGCCCCGGCCGAAGACCGGCCAGGTGCGCAGGCCCTTCAGCATGGCAAGCCGCAGGTCGCAGACGCTCTCGATGACGCCCGGCACGTCCGCGCCTGCAGCCGCCTGAAGGGTCACCGCCCCCACCTGCCCGTCCGCAGCAACCCCGAGCGCGCGCTGGAGCCATTTTGCCGCCTGCGCCGGGCCGGAATTCACGGCGGCGTCGAACACCGCATAATCGAGGCCGGCCGGAAGCTCGTCCGCGCGCACCGCGTCCCAATACTGGCGGCGGTAGATCTCGCGCAGTTCGGCGTCCTCCAGGTTCCGGACGCTGCGGGCGGTGAGGCCGCGCGCCTTTCGATAGGCATCGTAAACGCGCTGGATAATGCCTTTGTTGGTGGGGCCGCCCGGGTCGGCGGGATGGTTGGAATAGCCGCCTTCGTGGCGCAGGACGCGCGCAAGCGCCGCGTCGAAACTGGACGCTGCCATCCGTGTCTCCTATGATTCCCGATGTGATTGGCTCCGTTCCGGCCGCACCGGCGCGTCGCGCCCGTGGACGGAAAGCCGGGTGGAGAGGCGTTCTGTGATGGATCGATTGCTGGGACGAGGGTTCCTGGTGCTTCTCCTCGTCTTCCTGACTTTCGCCTTCTATCTTCAGGTCAATGCCCTCGGCATGTATGTGCCGCTGCGGGCATTGATGAAGTGGGACAAACTGGACAATGAGGTGGAGTGTTATTACTTCACGGGTGTATCCTTCCAGAAGGTAACGTTCCACAATTCACGGGCGACGTGCCCGCAATGGCTGGACATTTACTGACCGTCCGGTTCACCCGGCCTCCATTCGCCCGCATTGACGGACCATATCGGAAGCGCCTGAAGTGCCCCGTGACGGCTCTCATGGTCGAAATCACCCAGCACCGCCTCTGGCAGGACATAGGTCACGCCATCGGCGAGCCGCAGCGGCACGAGCGCCGCGCCCGGCCCGGTGGGGCCTCTCACCGCCGCTGCAATTTCGGCAGTCAGGATGATGAACAGGTCGCTCATGTCACCGCCCCCACGGCAAGAAGGTAGGTGCGGACGGCCGCGTAGAATGCCGCCGCCTGCGGCGGGGTCAGCGCGCCGCCAAAGCTGACGACGGCAATCTGGTCGTTGGCGAATGCGCTCGGGCCTTCGCCCGTCACATTCTGCGCCAGGACCGCGATGGCGGCGTTCGGGGGAAGCACGGACGCCTCCGCCAGCGTGGCGAGGGGGGTTCCGTTCCAGTAATACGCAGCCGAACTCGCCGCCTCCCGGCTCATCGCCAGGAAACCGGGCGCGGCCGGCACGGTGAGCGCGCCGTGGGCCGGTCCCCCGTTGGGGCGTGCCGTGATGGACGTGGCACCGAACTGCACCATATCGAAGAACCGGGTCGCGGCCTCACGGCATCCCATCAACCCTTTCGTGGCTGTGAAGCCCGACGTGAGGCGCCACAGCGCCATATGGGCGGCGTTCTGCTTCAGCTTCGCGGCTGAACTGCTGTGGAGGGTGAACGGGTTCGCCGTGGACATGAGGCAGGCGGACGAACCGTT
>NCCY01000252.1:8434-9714 GCA_002279855.1 Rhizobiales bacterium 12-68-15 | reverse complement strand
CACCAGGCTCCGGACCAGATTTGCGATCAGGCCGATCTGTGCCGGGGACGGCTCCACACTCATGCGCCGGATCAGCGCCGAGGCTTCCTCGGGAATCCGCCGGCGTGGCACCCGCAGCAGCGCTGCGCTGGGGATGGAGAGACCGATGCCGCTCATCGGTCGCACAGGGCGTAGATGGAGATGCCGGACGTGGTGCCGGTGGCCCAGACCCTGCGCACCTGAACCGGGGGGAGCGGCTGGAGGCCGGAACCGATCACCACGTCCACCGTCTCGCCGTCTGCGGCGGCGCCGGTGCAGGTCAGGCGAAGGGTGGCTTCGCTGGTGGTGGCGGGCACGTAGGCCCACAGGCTCTTGGCATAGACGGCGAGATCCTGCGTGTCGGACGGGGTCAGCCGTCGCAGCAGGCGCGCCGGGGAGGACGCGCTGGGCGTCAGCGTGCGGGCGGTGTCACGGGAAGCATCATAGGGCATGGGGGGTCCTCGCGGAGGGATGAAGGGAAGGTCGCGTCACGCGGCGGGGGCGGGCAGCGTCAGCATGTGGAGCGCGACGCGCACCTTGCCGCCGGTGAAGCTGCCGCCATTGGCGCTGATGCGGATGGCGGTGGCGGCGTAGAAGGCGGTGGGGCCGATGACGCCCACATTGGTGGCGCCGACGGCGATGCCGAGCGTTCCGCCGAACTTGGTGCGCTCCGCCGGAAGGCCGCAATCATAGGACGCGGCCCCCGTCACCGCCTGCAAGGTGCGGGTGGAGACGCCGAGCACGAGCGCCCGGTCGGGAATGAGGATCGTGGTGTCGCGGCTGGCGCCGGACAGCGTCACGTCCTCTTCCAGCACCACCGCCTCGACCGCCGCGCGGTGCAGGCTGGAGGCGAGCGGCGAGACGAAGGCGCCGCCGTCGAACACCCGCACCCGCCGCTCGTCCTGCACATAGGCGCGCAGGCCCACGGGCGGCGTGAAAAAGTCCCACGCCCCGGCCTCATAGGCGGCGATGGTGCCGGAGCGGCCCGCCCAGACGCCGGTCGCGCCCGTGGGCACGTACCAGCACTGGCCATCGGACGGCGCACCGGGGGGCGTGGCGAGGGTGAGGCTTTGCAGGGTCGCTTGCGTCAGGGCATCCAGCTGCCGAATGGCGGCATTGTGGGTGACGTGCTTCTGCGCCTGCGCGGCGGCGATGTAAGGCAGGCCCAGGCGGGCCGTGGCGTCGGACATGGAGGCTCCGATGGTCGGTGAAGGAGACAGGCGGGGAGGTCAGAGCGCGCAGGTGGCGCGCGCCGTGCGCCC
>NCCY01000252.1:0-8399 GCA_002279855.1 Rhizobiales bacterium 12-68-15 | reverse complement strand
CTCCCCGGCGAGGATCTCGACGCGATAGGCTTCCACCGCCTCCCCCAGGGGGGCGTCCACCAGATCCCAGTCGCCATCGGTGCGCGTGCGGCGGACCCATTCGAGCAGGATCGCCCCCCCGCCGCGGCGGGCGCGCAGATGGACGGGCGCAAGCGGCCTCAGCGCGCACCCGCCGGCCGGCGCGCTCACCTGCGTCACCATCGCGTCACCATGGTCACGGTCTGCGCGGCCGATGCGATAGACGAAATCCCGCCCATAGGCCGAGACGCCGCTGGCGGCGACGGCGAGGTTGCGGTCGAGCAGCACGATGCGGGTTCCCGCCGGCCAGAGGATGCCGGCCTCCGCCTCCGTACCCGCCTGTCCGCGCAGCAGGCCGGACAGCTCATAGACGCCCGTTTCAAGCAACTCCGCCTCGCGGAACTGGAGGATTTCCGGCCCCCGCCCTTCCGCGACGAGCGCGAGCGCATTGGCCCCGTCGAACAGCCGCGCCGCGCTGGTGCCGGAAAGGGTGCCCCCTTCCACGTCAACGCCGAGGCGGGTGGAGGCATCGATCCGCCACACCGGGCCGGGCGGCAGATCCGACAGGAGGACGCCGATGGTTGCGGGCGCGCTGATGGCAGCGACGGCCTCAAAGCTGGCGCCGTCGCTGGAGCGCCACACCGCCAGCGCGCCGGGCCAGGGCGCGGCGCACGCCGCGATGTGGCTGAGCGGCACGGGATCGGCGGCTTCCAGCAGCGGCAGATCGATCACCTGCACCTCGGGCGGCCCGTAGGCGGCGGGCAGGCTGATGCGGCCGCTGTCGTCGGCGCGGGCGGACTGGTCGAACACCTCCGGCTCGATGGTGCGGGCGGTGACGGCCCGGGCCTGCGCATCCTCGATGCGGGTGATTTCCAGCCGGCGCGTGCGCCCGGCGGCGGCGAGCGTGATGATGTCGCCCGGCATCAGCGCGATGCGGGAGGGCGGCAGCGAGAAGCGCGCCGTCTCGCGCCCCGCCCAGAGATCCTGCAGCCAGACATCCGCCGCACGCCCCATGGTGGCGATGGTGGAGACGACCGGAATCTGCGCCCGCGCCACATGCCGGCTGTGGCCGGCGAGCCGGCGCGAGGCCACCGAGGCGGTGCGGTAGTCGGAGCCGGCATCGGTGAAGGTGATGCCCACTTCCAGCGGAAGCTCGGTCTCCTGCGCCCGCACCAGAGAGAGCGGCGCGCGATCCTCCTCCACCACCAGATCGTCCCCGGTGAGCGCCGCCCGGATGCGCCCGCCCCGCGCGGCGAACACGATGCGCCCGCCCGCCTCCACCGCCTCGAACGCAAAGGCCCGCGCCAGCGGCTCGATGGCATCGCGCGCACTCATGGGGCTGTCCACCACATAGCCGTCCACGACGCCCGCCACACCGGAAGCGTCGATATCGCCAACCCCATGGTCGGCACACAGCGCCACCAGCAGATCCGCCAGCGGCGCCGAGCCGAGACGGCCCGTGAGCCAGTGGCCGGAGGCCCAGTTCACCCCATCCGCCCAGACCGAGGTGGCGAGCGGGAATTCCGGATAGGGACGCGCATCCCAGGTCCACAGGAAGACGGCGCCCGGCTCCACCATGCGCCCGCCATAGACCGGCGAGACCGGATTGTCCGAAACGCCCGCACCCGCCGCCGGCTCGAAGGTGGCGAGCACCGCCGCGATCATGCGGCGCTGGATGGCATCGTCGCGGCGGCGGCTGGAGAAGGGCGGGTAGCCGCCGTCGTCCGACTTCGCATCGGGAAACACGCTCGGGCGGTTGGTGCCCTTGTCCACGGCGGGGCACCCCGTCTCCATCAGGCGGATCGGCTTGCCCATGGGCATCCAGGCGGTCGCGGACGGGGCCCGCACACCCCCGGCGCGGGGATGGTGGGCATTGGCCCACCAGGACCAGAGATCCTTCTGCCGGTAGATCCACGGCTCGCCATAGGCACCGTCCGTGATGGCGGTGCGGGCCTGCGCGGCGCGGGCGGCATCGTCGGGATAATACCAGTCGAACGCCTCTCCGCTCCGCAGCCGCGCCTTCAAAAAAACCGGGTCGTAGATGCTGGTCGCCTCGGCGGCATCGAGATGGGCGGAGCCGTCGCGCCAGTCGGTCAGGGGCGGATAGTAATCGATGCCGACGAAATCCACTGCGGGCGATGCCCACAGGCCATCCAGCGGAAAGGCCACGCTGCCGTCCGCGAAGGTCTGCGCGCCATATTCCGTCCAGTCGGCGGCGTAGGACACCCGCACGCCGCCGCCCACGATGCCCTTCACATCCGCCGCCAGCGTGGCGAGCGCCTCAACCGCCGGAAAGCTCCCCCCTGCCCCGCGCACCCGCGTCAGCGCCGCGCATTCCGAGCCGATGAGGATCGCCTCCACGCCGCCGGCGAGGGCCGCGAGATGGGCGTAGTGCAGCACCATGCGCCGCAGCGTCCATTCCGCCGGGCCGGAATAGAGGATGAGGCCGGCATGGCTGTAGAAGTGCCCCGCCTGCGCGCTGCCGAACAGGGACTGCACCTGCGCGGCAGCGGTTCCGCTCCCGTCCGGCGAGCCCGCGCGCCCCGGCGCCGGATGACAGGTGATGCGCCCCCGCCAGGGATAGGCGGGCTGGCTGGCGGCGCCGGTCCACGGGTCTTCCCGCCCGCTGCCGGGGGGCACGTCCATCATCACGAACGGGTTCAGCGTCACCTTCAGCCCGCGCGCCGTCAGCGCCTGGATGGCGGCCACCACGCTTGTGTCCGCCGGGGTGCCGCCATAAGCGGCCCGGCCGTTGACCTGCGTGGTGGTCTGGGCCAGCAGACGCGGCAGGCCGCTCACCATCCAGGCCTCGGGAAGGGTGGACTTCACGCCGATATCCACTTTCGGCCGGATGCTGCACGCGCCCGCCCGCAGATCGTCCCCGAACCAGGCGACCACCAGCGACACGCGCTCCAGATGGGGGCAGGCCGCCATGAGCTGGTCGAGCGAGGCTTCAAGGTCGCTGGCGGCGGTCACCACATGGCGGTTCTCGCTCTCATAGGCCCCCGCGCCCACCACCCGCAGCACCTCGCCGGGGGCGTAGCCGAACTCGGTGGCACCGGGAATGAGGGTCACCGCCCGCACCTGCCGCTCCAGCGCCCCCACGGCGCGCTCCACCTCCACGGTGATCTGCGGCACACGGTTGCCGTAGCTGGCGAGAGGCAGGCGCTCGAACACCAGATAGGCGACGCCGCGATAGGCCGGCGCGCCCGCGCCGCCCTGCTTGGCCGCGATCCACGGGTCCGGCTGCTGCTCCTCCCCGCCGAGATGGATGCGGATGGTGACGGCGGTGCGGTCGAGCAGCTTGCCATCGGCCCAGATGCGGCCGATCCGCGTTACCGGGCCTTCGCACAAGGCAAGGGCGAAGGAGGCGTAATAGCTGTAGGTCACCGAGGTCGTGGTGGTGGCGGAAGAGGCGCGCCCCCCCTTGCCGCCGCGCGTGGACTGCACCTGCGTGGACACCACCTCCTCCAGCCGCGTCGCCCAGATGACCTCGCCGGACAGCCGCGCGCGCCCGTAGAGACGCGGCAGCGGCGAGCCGGCATTGGAGGTCATCACATCGAGATCGGACAGCCGCGGCCCCTCGGTCACGCGGCTGCGTCCGCCGCCCGTGAGGGAGGCGTCCACCACCGCACCGCCGAGGGCGCCGAGCGCCCGCCCCGCCAGCGCGCCCACGGGGCCGAACAGGGCGCCGCCCACAAGCGAGCCCGCCGCGCCGAGAAGCAGCGTCGCCATGAAAATCTCCGATCAATGCAAGAGGATGCGGGGCGCCGGTCAGTCCGCGCCGGGAAAGGCGAAGGCAGCGGCGAGATGGCGCCGCCACCACGGCACCACATGCCCCTCGCAGACGCAGGCGCCGTCATAGGCGTGGATCATGCGGTCGGGGGCAGAGAGGATGGCCGCGTGCTTCGCTGGCAGATGGGGCCGGAACCGGAACAGCAGCACATCGCCCGGCGCCATGGCCTCCAGCGGCACCGGGCGCAGATGGCGCAAGGCGGTGTCGAGCAGCGTCTCGCTGCGTGTCGCCTCGGCCCAGTCCGGCGCATAGGCCGGCAGTGCCGCCGGCTCCGGGCCGATTACCGCGCGCCAGACGCCGCGCACCAGCCCGAGACAGTCCGCGCCCTCGCCACGCACCGACGCGCGATGGCAATAGGGGGTGCCGATCCAGCCCCGCGCCTCGGCGAGGATGGCGGCGCGAACCGGGTTCATGTCAGCACCGTGCCGTCATGTCCGCCCTCGCCCGCGATCGCGATGGAGATCACGTAGTCATTGCCCGGCATGTGGGGGAAGCCGCGAAAATTGACGGCATTGCCGAAGCGGTCGCGGCATTTTGACCTCGGTCGAAAAGCCGGCATTGGCGCCGGTGGTGAAGGTGAGCCGGCCATCGGTGAAGACACCGTCCGCCGTTCCCCCCAATCCCGCCAGAACCAGTGCGAGATCGCCCTCCACGGCGGCGATGGTGGTGACCGCGCGGCGGCCGGGATGGGTGAGGTCGAGACCACAGCGCGCATCGCCGAAATCCGCATCGCAGGACGCGCCCAGCACACGGCCGCGCGTCTGGTTCAGCGCGTCGGCGGCACCGCGCAATTCCGCGACGAACGCCCCGCCTTCCCGGCGCACCTCGCCGATGGTTCCACGCCGCAGCAGCAGGTAATTTTCGGGATGTGCCCAGTCGATCAGCAGCAGGTCGAGCGCCGCCCCGTCATAGTGCCCCGCCGCGAGATCCGCCTCGGTGAGCGACACGTCGCTGAGGGCGCCCGACACTTCCAGCCCGGTGACACCGAGCCCCTGCGCAAGGGCATTCTCGCTGCCCGAAATGCCGGCCCCGGCGCGAAAGATCAGCGCCGCCACAACGAGGTCGCGGTCATGGTCGGTGAAGCCCTGCACGAGACCGTCGCGGCGGGTGATGCGCCAGCCGTGGCAGAGCGTCGTGACACCGCTCTCCAGCATCGCCGCGAGCGGCGCGGGAACATCTCTCATGGCAGGCTCCAGTGCTTTGACGGGATGGGCAAAACCGGATCAGGGCCGGATCTCGACGATGGGAATGCGCGGGATGTCTCCGGCGGCGAACGCGGTGAGGTTCACCTCCAGGAAATCGGTGTCGAAGCGCACGGGAACGTCGAACAGGAAACCCGCCGTCACCACCGTTCCGGAGGCGGGAATGTGACCCGGCAGGAAGGTGACGATGCCGGTGGTCGGATCCACGGCGAAGGCGGTGCCCACCGTCTTTTCCACCCCCGCCACGGCGACGCGGACGCTGCCCGCGACGGGCTTGGCAATGGCCCTCACATAGGGGGCGTGAAGCGCGCCATAGGTCTTGGCGAGGGGGAAGGCGGCGCGGGTGCCGGTGCCGGTGCCGATGGCCTGGTCCTGCGGCGCCACGGGAGCACCGGGCGCGGCGGAGGAATGGTCCAGCCGGTCCAGCCAGCGGAAGCCGTGCAGGCGCCCGCGCCGCTCCTCGAAGAAGGCAACCACATCGCTCAGCGCGGCGAGGCTTTTGACGCCGTATCCGGCATCGAAGCGGCGGCGCGAATCAGCCCGCCGGGCATTGCGTTCCTCGCGGCCGGAGACGCTGGTGACGATCTCCGTGACACGCTCCGGCCCACCTGCCGCCCCCAAAGCGACATCAATCGGGAACAAAACCTCATGAAAGGCAGCCATGTTCTATGCTTTCCTTGCAGAACTTTCGGTTTTTCAATATCCGCCGGCTTGACACAGAACAGCGCCGCGCCTTGACTTGCCGTTGATCAGCGAGGATGGAGCCCGAGCATGGCTACGAAGCCTGGAAAAAAGCCCGCCGCCGCCAAGGTTGAAGCGCCCGCGAAGGAGAAGGCGCCAGCGAAGGCAAAGGCCGCCGCCAAGGCGCCGGCAGCCCCCGCAGAGGTGAAGCCCGCAGCCGCGCCTGTGGCGGCCCCCGCCAAGCCTGAACCGAAGGCGGCAAAGGCGCCGGCCAAGGCCCCGAAAGCCCCCGCCGCCAAGGCCGGTGCTGCCAAGGCCGCACCTGCAAAGCCCGCCGCCGCGAAATCCGCGCCGAAGGCTCCAGAAACCAAGGCCGAACCCGCCCCCGCTCCGGCAAAGGCCGAACCCAAGGCGAAGGCCGCCGAAAAACCGGCAGTGAAGGCTGCGGAGCCGAAGAAGGCCGCTGCCAAGCCAGCACCTGCCAAGGCAGCACCGGCAAAGGCGGCGGCTCCAAAGGCAAGTGCTCCCAAGCCTGCGGCCACAAAGCCTGCAGTCACAAAGGCCGCGGCGCCGAAGGCCGAGGCCAAGGCCGGCCCCGCGCCCAAGGCCGCGTCCAGGAAGGCCGCCGCCGCTCCCGCCGCGAAGGCAGAAGCTGCCCCGGTCGAGACGAAGGCCGCGCCCGCCAAATCCGCGCCCGCCAAGTCCGCCAAATCTGCGCCGGCCAAATCCGCTGCCAAGAAGGTGGAAACCAGGACCGCCGAAACCAAGACTGCGGACAACAAGGCGGCGGCGGCAAAGTTTGCTGCGGCACGACTTTCCGCCGCGCCCAAGGCCGCCGCAAAAGCCGCGCCGGCCAAGAGTTCAGCGCCGAAAGCCAGCGCGGCGCCGAAGGCTGCGGCCGCCAAGGTGAAGGCGGCGGAGCCTGCGCCCAAGGCGGAGGAAAAGCCCGCTGCCAAGGCCGCGCCGAAGACTGCTGCAAAGGCACCGGCAAAGCCTGCCGCGAAGGCGCCTGCAAAGCCGAAAGCCGCCGCCAAGCCGAAGGCCGCGAAGACCTGAGCGAGCGGCCTGCCGCCGCTCCCGCCCAATGGTTCAGCGCCGCCGCATCCCGGCGGCGTTGCCGTTTTTCGGGGCGGCGTATGGCGGCGTGTCTTGCGGGGTTACGCGCAGAGACGGCCGCCGATGCACTGAAAGAAGATGTCACCCTTCAGAAGGGGCGCTGGCCTCAATCCGGTGCGCTGAACCAGTCAAAATGTGTCACCCGAAACCCGCAACCAAAGATGGAATTTTACGGGTAGCGCAAGCATCATCCCCCGGTAAAGCCGGGGGGTTATATGGGCGACATCTATTTCGATCTGCACAGCAGCGATGATCTTGCGGGGATGGCCCCTCAGCCCATGCCGGGCGGCGGCTTCACCAATGCAGCCCTCCCCCCCGGCCTCCACGGCGGCGGGCTCTACATCATCTACAACCACCTGACGAACAATCGCTATATCGGCATCTCGGTGGATCTGGCCAACCGCTTTGGCGGGCGCATGTCGGTGATCACGGAGCTGGGGTTCGACCATCACACCATGTCGAACATCCTGATCTGGTGGGGTCGGGCCGGGGTCAAGAATACCAACGCGTTCGGAAATCCGAACTGGCTCGCGAACTATAACGGCCCCCTTCTGGCTCGCGAACTATAACGGCCCCCTTGTGGCGCCGGTTGACGGCTTCAACATCAATCTCGAACATCTGCTGATCCGCTACGTGCTGAACGAACTTGGCGCGCACGGAACCGTCTCGAACAATGTCTATGCATACAATCCCATCGTGAACACGACGCACCACGACATCACGATTCACTTCCACTCCTGCCAGAATCCAGTCTTTGCCGCCTACAACCACCAGCTCCACTGGCTAGCCGGCCACCAGATCTGAGCGGCCTCACGCCCCGCGCTGGCCACGGGCCACGGCACGGGCGACGAGGCCGGAGAGATAGGCGTCGGAATGGCGGAAGGCGGCAGGGTCCGGCGCGGAGATGTTGACCACCACATGCGTCGCTCCGCCCACCTCGGTGCGCACGACGAGCGCGCCGTCCGACCCCCGCGCCGGCGGCAGGATGGCTTCCGCGCCCGCCTCTCCCATCAGGCCCGCCCCGCCCGCCAGCGGAAAATAGGTGGGCGCGGCCACGACGCCGCCTTTCGCGAACGGCATCACCCGCCCTTCCGCGACCACCCCGCCATCGGCGAAGGTGGAGAGACCGAGCGCGCCGGAGAGCAGGCTGCCGAGCCCCTGTTCCAGCGGCTTCAGCGCGAGGTTCAGCGCCATGCCGGAGAGGCGCTGCCCGAGGCTTTCCAGCACGTCGCCGATCCCCTTCCCCTTCACGGCGACGCCGGTGAAGGCATCGCCAAGGGTGGTGGCAAAGCCCTTGGTGAGGCGTTCCGTATCCGCCAGCTGGGTGCGGAACAGGCTCGTATCGGCGGAGATCTGGACCGACACGCTGTCGATCGGGGCATCGGAAACGGCCATGGCTCACGTCCTGTTCAGGGGTCGGGAAAGCGGTGCATGAGGGTGTTGAGCGCCGCGCGGTCGCAGGCGCCCGCCCGCTCCGCGCCGATGCCGAGGGCGCAGGCGAGTTCGCGTGGCGTCATCCGCCAGAAGGCATCGGGGGAAAGCCGCAGAAGGCCGAGCCCGGCCCGCATCGCCGCCTCCCACGGGAA
>NCCY01000251.1 GCA_002279855.1 Rhizobiales bacterium 12-68-15 | reverse complement strand
GCGGCATCAAGGCGGCGACGGTCTCCACCGCCACCAATATCCCCATCGACGTGATCAAGCTGATCGCCGAAGCGGGCTTCCTGACCACCTACACCACCACGTTCGGCACCGTCAGCGACGACCAGAAGAAGAAGTTCACCTCGGGCGGCAAGAAGCTGCGCTGGTATGACGGCAAGATCAAGGGCGCGAGCGATTCCGAAAAGATGATGGTCTACGTGTTCGCCTGCATCGTGCTGTCGCTGGTGGACATCACCAAGCTCGCCTGCGGCTTCCAGAGCTGGAAGGCGACCTCGGACATGCTCACCAGCGCCATCCAGGAGATCAACCGGGCCGAGAAGACGCTGGACAACTGGGTGGAGGAGCCCTCCGATTCGGTCGCCACGCAGATGATGTATGCCCGCATGATGCGCTGACAGGGCGGTTCCGCGCCGGTGCGGGAACCGTCGCCATGGGGCGGGAGAACGCAGGCGCGTTCTGCCCATTTATTAGACACACCATCGTTCCGGCATACACCTCACGGGGCGCGAGGCCGGGCGCGGCCTCGGACGGCGGAGGCCGCCCGCGACGCTGCCGAACGGTGACCGGGCCTGCGGTTTAAGTCGCCATCGTGCGCCATGCGGTTGCGGGCCGCGCCGGTTTCGCGTCCGCGCCGTGTCCCTCCCTTCCACTCCGCTGATGGACACCGGGCCACGCCCGCCGGTCACGGCGCCACCTGGGGGCACACGCGCCTGCTGCTGCGCGCCTGCCGCGCAACTGGCCCACGGATTGCTTGGACGGGGGAACGGGTGCCGGCGAACGGCATCCGCAGACCGAACCCAAGGACCGAACCCATCATGTTGTCCAAGCGACATTTCCTTTTTGCTCTCAGCCTTTCCCTCGCCACCGCCGCGATGGGCAGCGCGCACGCCCAGAGCGGACTGGACGACATCATGAAGGCCAAGCTGGTGAAGGTCGGCATCCCCACCGACTACCCGCCCTATGGCTTCGTGGGGCCGGACCTGAAGCCCATGGGCCTCGACATCGACATTGCCAACCTGATTGCCGAAAAAATGGGCGTGAAGATGGAGCTGGTTCCGGTGGTGAGCGCGAACCGCATTCCCTACCTCCAGACCAAGAAGGTGGATCTCGTCGTCTCCACCCTCGGCCGCAACGAGGAGCGGATGAAGGTCATCGACTTCAGCGTCGCCTATGCCCCCTTCTACCAGGGTGTGTTCGCCATGAAGTCCACCGCCATCAAGAGCTTCGACGATCTCGCCGGCAAGAGCGTGGCGGTGACGCGCGGCGCCATGGAAGACGAGATGCTGGCCAAGGTCGCCCCGCCCACCACGGATGTGAAGCGCTTCGAGGACCAGGCCGCCACCACCGCCGCCTTCGCCGCCGGCCAGACACAGGTGATCGCCACCAGCGTGTCCAATATCGGCGTCCTGTCCCAGCGCAATCCCAGCCTTCCGGTGGAATACAAGCTGCTGCTGCGCGACAGCCCCTGCTTCGTGGGCATCCTGAAGGGTGACGACGCGCTGCGCACCAAGGTCAACGACATCCTGCTCGCCGCCAAGGCCGACGGCACGCTGGAGAAGCTCTCGCAGAAATGGCTGAAGCGCAGCACGGGCGACCTGCCGCTCTGAGGCACACCCTGTCCGCCGCCTGACGGCGCGCGGCCGGGCCGCAACCGGCCCGGCCATCCCCCGACCTTGCCCGCATCCCGTTCAGGATTGCCCGATGCGCATCGCGCTTGATTTCGCGCCCATGCTGGCCCAGTGGCCCCTGCTGCTGCTGGGCGCCGCATGGACGCTCGGCCTCACCGCCATTTCCACCCTTCTGGGCGGGATCATCGGCACCGGCTGCGCCTGGGCGCGGGCGCGGGGCGCCGCCCCGCTGCGGCTCGCGGTCGGGGCTTATGTGGAGCTGATCCGCAACACCCCCTTCATCGTGCAGCTGTTCTTCATCTTCTACGGCCTGCCGGCGGCGGGCGTCCTGCTGAGCCCGGTCACCGCCTCCATTCTCGCCATGACCATCAATCTCGGCGCCTATGCCACCGAGATCATCCGCGCCGGCATCGTCACCACGCCGCGCGGGCAGATCGAGGCGGGGGAAAGCCTCGCCTTGTCGCGGGTCCAGGTGTTCCTGCATGTGGTGCTGCCGCCCGCGCTCAAGCGGGTGTGGCCGGCGCTGGTCAGCCAGATCATCATCGTCATGCTGGGCTCGGCGGTGTGCGGACAGATCTCGGTGGAGGAGCTGAGCCACGCGGCGAACCTCATCCAGAGCCGCAATTTCCGGGCCTTCGAGGCCTATATCCTTGCGACGGCGATCTATCTCGTCCTCGCCATCGGAGTGCGCCGCCTGCTCTACTGGGCCGGGCCGCGCTTCGTGTTCGGACGCTGAGGGGCGCGCCATGGTCGATTTCACCCTCTGGGACATTGTCCGCAACCTGCTGCTGGCGGCGCGCTGGACCGTCATCCTCTCCGTCATCGCCTTCATCGGCGGCGGGCTGGCGGGGCTGATCCTGCTGGTGCTGCCCCTGACCGGCAACCGCGTGGCCGAGCTTGCCATCGGCGGCTATGTGCAGGTGTTCCAGGGCACGCCGCTGCTGATGCAGCTGTTCCTGCTCTATTTCGGCATCGCGCTGTTCGGGGTGGACACCTCCGCCTGGACCGCCGCCTGCGCCGCGCTCACCCTCTACAGCTCGGCCTATCTCACCGAGATCTGGCGCGGCTGCGTCGCCTCCATCCCGCGCGGCCAGTGGGAGGCCTCCTCCAGCCTCGCCCTCTCCTTCGGGCAGCAGCTCGGCCACGTCATCCTGCCGCAGGCGCTGAAAGTGGCGGTGCCGCCCACGGTGGGCTTCCTCGTCCAGGTCATCAAGGGCACGGCGCTCGCCTCCGTCATCGGCTTCGTGGAACTCACCAAGGCCGGCGGCATGATCGCCAACGTCACCTACCAGCCCATGCTGGTCTATGGCTGCGTGGCGCTGATCTATTTCGCGCTGTGCTTCCCCATCAGCCTCTATGCCGGTTCGCTCGAAAGGAAACTCAATGTCGGCCGCCGCTGATCCCGCCCCGGCACCGGACACCGTCCTGGCGACGCCCCACACCGAGGTGGGCGCGCCGATCGTGCGCATCACCGCCCTGCGCAAGTCCTATGGCGACCACGAGGTGCTGAAGGGCATCGACCTCGACGTGATGCGCGGCGAGGTGGTGGCCATCATCGGCAAGAGCGGCTCGGGCAAGAGCACGCTCCTGCGCTGCATCAACGGGCTGGAGGTGTTTCAGGAAGGCTCGCTGATCGTGGACGGCAAGCCGCTGCTCCATGACAGCGCCCTCGCCATGCGCGAGCTGCGCCAGCGGGTGGGCATGATCTTCCAGAGCTTCAACCTGTTCCCGCATCTCACGGTGGGGCGCAACGTGATGCTCGCCCCCCGCCTCGTGAAGAAGCGCAATGCGGCCGAGAACGAGGCCCGCGCCCGCAAGCTGCTGGAGCGGGTGGGACTGGCGGAAAAATTCGACGCCATGCCGGACCAGCTGTCCGGCGGCCAGCAGCAGCGCGTCGCCATCGCCCGCGCCCTCGCCATGGACCCCGGCGTGATGCTCTGCGACGAGATCACCAGCGCGCTCGACCCGGAACTGGTGGGCGAGGTGCTGCGCGTGGTGGAGAGCCTCGCGGAAGAGGGCATGACGCTGCTGATGGTGACCCACGAGATGAACTTTGCCCGCAAGGTGGCGGACCGGGTCATCTTCATGCACCAGGGCCGCGTGCACGAATCCGGGGCGCCTGACGCCATCTTCGGCGCGCCGCAGACGCCGGAACTGAAGCAGTTCCTGTCCTCCCTGCACGACTGACCGGCCCCGCGCGGCAAGGACGATTGCCCGCAACGAACAGGCTCAGTCGGTGCCCTTTTCCGGCTCCGGCCTTGCGGCGGGCTGCTGCGCCTTCTCGATGCGGCGGGCCTCCGTGCGCAGCAGCCGGGCCACCTGCTCGATGCGCTCCGGCGTCAGCCGGCTCTCGATGGCGGCGACGCTGAGCGAGCCGGCGAGCGCGCCGTCCGCACCGCGCACCGCAACCCCCACCGCCACCACGCCCGGCGCGCGGCTGACATTCACCGCATGGCCGCGCGCCCGCGCCTCGGCCACGAGGCGGGGCAGCGCCTGCGGCGGCAGGTCCGTGAAGCTGGCCAGGCGCGGCGCGTTGGCCGCCATGATGCTGTCGGCCTCCTCCTCCGGCAGCGCCGCCAGCATGGCAAGGCCACCGCAGCCGACGCCCAGCGGGATGCGGGCGCCGAGATCGATGGTGAAGGCCTTGATGGGGAAGCTGCCGGCCTTGCGCCGCACGCACAGCGCATCCCCGCCCGCCCGCACGGCGGCAAACACGGTATCGCCGGTGCGCTCCGCCAGCAGGTCCACGGAGGCTTCCGCGATGCTGCTGAAGGCAAGGCGCGGCTCCGCCAGCAGCCCCAGTTCATAGACATACGGGCCGAGATGATAGCGCCGGGTGGCGGCATCCTGGCTGACCAGCCCCTCCGCCAGCAGCCCCTGCACGATGCGGTGGGCGGTGGCGTGGATGAGGCCGGTCTCGCGCGTGATGTCCACCATCCGCGCGCCCGACTGGCTGCGCTGCGCCAGCGCGCGCAGCACGCTCGCCGCCCTCCGGATGCTCTGAACCCCGGCCGTGTCCGCGCCCGCCATCACCGCACCCCACAAAAGTCCATAATACAGACTATCAATTATCGGCGTTACCGTCAATGAATCTTTTGGTTGACAGGGCCATTATGGCTTATAGGTTTCCATCACGCTGATCGCAAATAAATAGTCCATATTATGGATAATGCGAAGCAATCACTGGAGGAACGCCGATGGACCGCAGAACCCTTTTGCTTGGCCCGCTCGCCCTTGCCGCCGCACTCGCGGCCGGACACCTGCCCGCAGCGGCGCAGGCCTATCCCGCAAAGCCCATTCATCTGGTGGTCGGCTATGCGGCCGGCGGCTCGACGGATTCCGTCGCGCGCCTGCTCGGCCAGAAGCTTGCGGAAGAGCTGGGCCAGCCGGTGATCGTCGAGAACAAGCCCGGCGCCGGCGCCACCATCGCGTCCGACTATGTCGCGAAGGCCGCGCCCGACGGCTACACCCTGTTCATGAGCACGATCGCCAACACGATCAACACCACGCTCTACAAGCGCCTGTCCTTCGACTTCGAGCGCGACTTCGCCCCGGTGTCGCTGGTCGCG
>NCCY01000250.1 GCA_002279855.1 Rhizobiales bacterium 12-68-15 | reverse complement strand
CCGGGATGGTGCGTCGCCCCCGGTACCAGCCATTGCCATAGGCAAAGCTGCCGAAATTGGCGTTCTGCACGACAAGCGCCACCTCGTCCCAGCCGATGCCGGCCGCACTCAGGCAATAGGCTATGGCGAACGCGTCATTGCCGCCGTCATTCTTGACCTTGGTCAGCCGCTCCTTCTCGATGGCGACCGTGATCCTTCCATCCTTCAGCAGGCACGCCGCGCCGTTATGCGACAGCCCGACACCGAGGACATAGACAGGTTTGGCAGACGGCATGTCTGGAAATCACCTCGCTGACCGGCGCGCAACATAAGCTGCGCCCGGGACGGCGCAAGCGACCAGAAAATGTCGATGCATCGAAACATTCCCGTCTTGCCCTAGCGGAAATGAGAACCTAGGAGATTGTGGATGTCTTCGACGCCTGCCCTGCGGGACTTTTTCCATCCCGTCGATCCTGCCGAAATCGCCGATGCGGCGATGAAGGATCATCGCCTGTTCCGCAATACGAATCGCGCGGACGCATTTGCACGCCTGTTGCCGTGGGAGCGGCTGAACACCCTCATTACCAGCGATGCGCTGATGAGCGGGCGCATCAGCCTCGCCCGGCTCGGGCGCACATTGCCGCTGGAAATGGCGAGCCTTCCCGGCCGGCCGAAGAGCGGCGACTGGGTGGCGCCGGAGGCGATCCACAATCTGTGCCAGCAGGGCGCCAGCCTCGTCCTCAATTCCATCGAGCGGCAGATCCCCGCCATTGCCGCCATGAACGCGATGATCGAGCGCTATCTGCGCTGCGAGACATTCACCAACGCCTATGTGAGCTTCAACCGGGACAGTGCCTTCAAGGCGCATTTCGACCCGCACAATGTCCTCATTCTCCAGCTTCACGGCCGCAAGCGCTGGTGGTGCTACGGGCAGAAGGACGCATTCCCCATGGCCGGCAAGACATTTGCCGACGACCAGCTTCCGGCAGCGCAATGGGAAGGCGTTCTGGAGCCCGGAGACGTTCTCTTCGTGCCGCGCGGCGATGTGCATCGCGCCTGCGTCGAGGATGTCAACTCCGTCCACCTGACAGTCACCATGACCCCGCCAACCGGCGCGGATGTGTTTGCCCGGCTCGCCCAGCAGACTCTCGGCGAGGAACGGGGCCGGCGCTACCTGAATGTGCTCGGCGACGCCGGCGCGCGGCAGGACGATCGCGATGCGCTCCGCGACATGTTCCACCGCATGGTGGACGCGCTCGATCTCGATGCGTTTCTTGCCGATGCGGATCGGCTGCGCCCTGCTGCCCGCCCGTTCAATCTCGGCCTTCTCCAGTCCCTGTCCCCGCAGACCGAAGTCCAGCCCGCGCTGCGGCGGCGGATCGATCTTCCTGAATCGCAGAGCGGGGACGTGCGCGTCATGATCGGCGGGACGGCCGTGACGCTGACGGCGGCGGAGCGCGACGTGCTCGCAGCGCTGCTTGCGGCAGATTCCCTGACGATTGCAGGGCTTGAAGCCACGCTTCCCGGCCGCGATGTGCACGCGGCTGTCGCGGGTCTTGCCCGCAAGGCGCTGGTTTTTCTGTTTGATCCAGCGTGAATTGATGTCCCCTCAAGGGGTGGACACGGCGGAAAATGCTGATAGATCAAGAGACTTGAACAGACCTCAGCGGCAGTTTGCCGATTGCCCTCACGCGAGGAAAAGAAATGGATACGTCGAACGCAAAGACTGAAAATCTCCCCCAGGATGACCGGCTTCCGTATGAGCGGCCGGAGCTTCTGGATGCGGGCATGATTTCCGATGTCACGTTGAGCAACGGCAATAGCAACAGTACTGACGGCGGTTATTCCTGAGTGAAAATCTCAGTACCAGCCGCGCATTCCGGGCGTTCTGCTTCGTATATAGCCCACCGCGCCAGCCATGGTTTGGCGCGGCTGGCGCTTGTAATGCCGGCTGGCACTTTAAGTGCGGTTCCCTAGATATGAGCACCTTCACAAGAGCCCCGAGCGCCCTCTGGACCGAACTTGATGGGCAGTTCCTGCTCATGAACATCGAGAACGGCTCTTATTTCGAGGTTGTCGGAATCGGCAGCGTCATCTGGCATCAGCTCGATACCCCCCGTTCGGAAGCAGACATTGTTGATCACCTGACCGCGCATTACCGTGTGGACCGTGAGACCTGCGCGCGGGACGTTCGCTCGTTCCTTGAGCGGCTGCTGGCCGCCAGCCTGATCACGCAGGAATCCGGCCCTCCTCCCGGCGCAGACAGCGCCGCTGCCGGATGACCATCCTCGCCGGCATCATACGGCATGATGGCCTAAGAGTTCCCGAACAGTGGATAACCCGCTTCACCCAGGTCGCCATGGGGGCGGCCGGGAGCGCTGTTGCCGTCGTCCGGCCGCGCGCGACCCCCGATGCCGTCTTCATCGCACCTGAAGAGAGCGCGTCAGACGGTAAAACCGACCCCCTGCTTCTGTACGCCGGGCGGCTGAAGACCCGCGACCGTGCGGGGGCGGACCGTGCGTGGGCGGACCTGGAACACACCGGAGACGCCGTGGTGGAGGCGCTGGACGGCGATGTCATCCGCGCCCTCTGGCAAGGGGGCACCCGCGCCCTCCGCCTCGCCTCGTCGCCCCTCTGCACACGCGCCTTCTTCTATGTGGCTGAGGACGACGTGTTCGCCTTTTCCTCCACCTTGCGCCCGTTGCTCGCGCTGCCCTTCGTCTCCCGCGAGCTTGATGACGGGACGATCGGCCGTCTCCTCTGTTTCGACGGGGGCGGACCTGCGGACGCCACCTATTACCGGGCGGTCAAACGGCTTCCCGCGGCACATAGCCTTGATCTCGACCGGAACCGGCTCTCGGTGAGCGCCCCGCTGGACCCGGTACCCGTCCCCCGCGCGCCGGCACGGGTGAAGGCGGAGGATGCCGCAGACACCGCGCGGCGCCTGCTCATCGAGGCGGTGGAATCCCGCATGGGTGCGGGCGAGACCATCGCGGTGCATCTGAGCGGAGGGCTGGATTCCTCCGCCATCGCCTGCATCGCCGCCCGCCGCCTGCGCCGGGAGGGCCGGCGGCTGCTGGCGGTCTGCTCCGTGCTGCCCAAGGCGCATGCGGGGCCGGAAACCGACGAGCGCGCCTTCATCGACGCGGTGCTGGCGCAGGAGGACAATATCGATCCGGTCTGGGTGGAGATGCCGCCGGACAGCGATCCCTTCGCCGCCTTGCCGCGCTGGTTCGCGTGCCTTGCCGAACCGCCCTACACTCCCGTCACCCATGTGGAGGCACGGCTGGGAGAGGCCGGGCGCGCCCATGGCGCCGACGTCGCCCTGAGCGGTTTCGGCGGCGATTTCTTCCTCTCCGCCATGGTGATGCCGGCGCCGGCCGCCGCGCTGGTGCGCGGGCACTGGTCGGCGGCGGGGGCCGAATTCTGGCGGCTGGGCCGCAGCGGGGATGTGCCATGGGGCCGCCTCCTGCGCGAGCAGGTTCTGCGACCTTTGCGAAACCGCTACAGGGCAAGCCGGCTCGACCCTGATCACGGCTGTGCGGCCCCGGCGCTGCTGGACAGGGTCGCGCGGCAGGAAGGGCGGCGCCCCATGACCACCGCTCCGGCCATGGCCCGTGCGACCGCCCATGAGACCATGCGCTTCATCCTCGCGCCGGGGCATGTGGAGCGAGTGCTGCCGGCCATGCATCAGGTGTTTCTGGAGCAGTTCGGCCAGGACCTGCGCTTTCCCATGATGGACCCGCATCTTGTGGCGTTTGTCCTCGGCCTCCCCGAAGAGGAGCTGAGCCGCAACGGACAGAGCCGCAGCCTGATGCGCCGCGCCATGGCGGGCATCATGCCCGATGCGGTCTTGCGGAGGACCGGCAAGGGGCCGGCCTTCGCCCCCGCCCTCGCCAGCCATTGCGCGCGTGCCCGGCCTGCCTTGCGCGCCTGGGCGGAGGCCGCCTCGCCGCTGTGCTGGGAGTATGTGGACCGCGCGCGCTTCAATGCGGCGCTGGACGCGGTGGAGCCCACGGGGCGCGCCGGCTGGCGGAAGGACATGTTCACGGCGCTGCTGACCGGAGGACGGATCGCCCGTTTCGTGGACTGGCATGCGCGCGGCGGGGACGGCACATGGCAGTGACCGCCTCTGTCTGCCGGTTGTATGGCCTGACCATCGAAAGCCCCTTTCCGCTGCCGGGGAGCGTGGCGGTGGCGCATCCGGGCGAGGCGCCAGATGTCACGATCCACTGGGAGCCGGAAAGCGCCTGGCGCATCGCCTCCCTTGCGCTGACCGAGCCGGACGCAGAGGGGTTGCGCCCGCGCGTCGGCGAAACCGCCGAGGGTGCGCTCTGCGTGGAATGGCGGCGCGAAGTGCAGTTCGTGTTTCCCCCCGAAAACGACCGCATCATTGTCGTCTGCAGCCGCTCCCAGCTCACCTACGTCCCGGCCGCGGTGATCGGCGTGGGCATGGGCCTTCTCCTGCACCGGCGGGGCCTGCTGTGCCTTCACGGCGCGGCCCTGCACATCCACGGGCGCACCATCGCGCTTCTGGGAGAGAGCGGTGCGGGCAAGTCCACCACCTCCGCCGCCCTCATCACCCCTTCTGGGAGAGAGCGGTGCGGGCAAGTCCACCACCTCCGCCGCCCTCATCACCCGTGGCGCCATCCCGCTGTCCGACGACCTCGTGGTGCTGCGGCCGCAGGATGGCGGGTTCGTCGTGGAGCCGGGTAGTGCCGGCTTCCGGCTTAATGAAGCGGCGACCGAGCAGATCCTCGGGGCAGACACGGCGCTTCCCCGCCTGCCCTGGGTGGACAAGCTGCTGTGGGAGGCCGCCCCGGAGGAGAGGACGGCGCAGCCGCTCGATGCCATCTATCTGCTGGGCGATGCCGGCGACGGCGACGGCGTGCAGATCGGGCCGCCGCTGCCACCGCTCACCGCCCTGCGCGAACTGATGGAAGCGTGGTATCCGCCGGGACTGAAGCCGCTGCTCACGCAGGCACGGCTGGATGACATGCGCGCCGTGGCGGAACGGGTGCCGGCCCGCATCGTGCGCTTTCCGAGGCAGTGGGACATCCTGCCGGACCTCTACGAAGCGTTGGCGCGGTGAACAGCCTCGCGCCCATCCTGCGGTTCGTCATGACGGCGCAGGGATGGCCCTGCCCGGACGCGCTGGACGGGCTCGCCCGGCGCCTGCCCCCTGTGCCGACCGCCGGCCTCGAACTGCCGCTTGCCGGGGCCGGACGTATGGATCTCCAGCAGCGGGTCCGGGGGGCGGACGAGCACCGCCGCCTTGCGCGCTGGCTCGCGCGGCAGCAAGACCTCTCCGCCCCCTGGCAGAGGCTGCGCGACGCGCTCGGGACGGTCGGGAGCCTCGCCGAGGAAGTGTGGCTCGAACTGGATGCGGCGACGGACGACCCGCCCCTGTCGGTCTTCGCCCGCCTGAAGCCCGCGTCACAGACCGCCGCAACGTGATGCTGGGGCGGCCCGGCGCACCGCTGCGGCTGATCATTGATGGCGTCCCGCCGGAGGACATCGCGATGTTCCTGACCGGCATCGGCTGGCCGGGCGAACAGGACCGCGCGGTGGAATGGTGCGATCGCCTGTTCGTTCATGCCGACCGCATCCGCCTCGCGCTCACGCTGGGCGACGGACTGTCCGCGGATCTCGGGCTCGAATGCTTCGTGGGCGAGCCGGCTGTCGCCGATCCCCGGTGGCGCTGCCTGCTGGACCGGCTTGTGGACCTCGGGCTGTGCGAAGCCGAACAGCGCACGCGGCTGCTTGCCTGGCCGGCGGTGCTGACGCCGGTGTCCACGCCGGACTGGCCCGATGCCCTGCTGATCGACGCGCTGCTGCGCGACCCGCAGGACGTCCGCTGGCTGCAATGCCGCCTGAGCCATGTGAAGGTCACCCTTCCACACGCCGACACCCCGTCGGCCAAGGGCTATGTCGGCTTTCTGGAGGAGCAGGACGACGCCCCCGCGCGCGCCGAACCACCGCCACGCATAGCCCCGCGAAACCTCGCCGGCGCCATCGACGCAGCCGTCGCCTTCCTTCTGGCCGCGCGGACACAGGCGGGCTGGTGGCTCGACTATGACGGCTTCACGGAAGGCTCCGCCGACGAATGGGTGACGGCCTATGTGGCCCATGCCCTCCACGCATGCACACGGCCCGGCGCGGCGCAGGCGGCAGGGCGGGCCTGGCATCTGCTGGCCCGTCGCGCGCGGGTGGGCTGGGGCTGGAACGCCCTGCAGCCCGCAGACGCCGACAGCACCGTCTGGGGCCTCCGCCTCGCCGCCGGCCTCGGGCACATGGAAAGCCCGGCGGCGCGCGAGGCCATGGCCGTCCTGCGGGGACATCTGACCGCCACCGGCGGCATCAGCACCTATCGGCACGAGGCGCACCGCGATATGGCGGATGGCATCGAGATCAATCCCGGATGGCATGAGGCCCATGCCTGCGTCACGGCCGCAGCGGCGCATCTTGCGGGGCTCGGGACGGGTCCGCTGGATTTCCTGCGGCAGGCCCAGCGCTCCGACGGGACATGGCGCGGCTACTGGTGGGCCAGCGACACCTACACCACCGCCCTCGCTGCGGAGGCGCTGGCGGGAGAGGCCGGCGACTGGCCGCTCGTCGTACGCGCCGTCTCGGCGGCCCGCGCAGCGATGGATGCATCCGGTCGGGCGCCCCTGACGCCTTTCGAGACGGCGCTGACTCTGCGGACGCTGCTGCTGGCGGCCGATGACGGCCCCGCCGCCGTGCAAGACGCCCGGGACAGGCTGCTGGCGACCCAACTGGCCGACGGCTCCTGGTCCGCCTCTGCGGCGCTCTCAATCCCGAACCACAAGGGTGAGATCGTACCCGCGCTGGACAATCGCCGCTGTCTGACAACCGCCACCGTTCTGGCAGCACTTGTCTCACTTGAGAGCAAAGCCTGCTCACCACGATGACACCGTCAGGGTGATCGCGCCGAAAAGGGAAGACGTCTGGCCAACGTGTCACAGCGCCCCACCTGAGTCAGAGCGCCGCAGCGCCCACCGTCGACCTGAACACGGCCTCAGTTAGGTATGGGAGCGGTGCCGCGCTGCCGCCGCAACGCGCGCAACGCCCAGTCTGTACGAAACGCGGTTTGCAGATCCGTGGAGTTGAAGGCGAGTCCCTGCGCGTGCGCCATCGCGCAAAGGTCATCCAGATTCAACTCATCCTGACGAGCCAGCAACGCGGAGCGCATCGCAGCGTC
>NCCY01000413.1 GCA_002279855.1 Rhizobiales bacterium 12-68-15 | reverse complement strand
CCGGTGATGTTGGAGGTCACATCCTGCGTGCCGTTGGCGGCGCGCTGGCAGTTGTGGGCGATCTCCGCAGTGGCCGCGCCCTGCTCTTCCACCGCGCCCGCGATGGAGGAGGAGATCTGTTTCATGTTCGATATCACCCGCATAATCTCGGCCATCGATGAGACAGTCTCGCGGGTAGATGACTGAACCTCAGTTATCTTGATCGAAATCTCCTCCGTCGCCCGCGCGGTCTGGGTGGCGAGCTCCTTCACCTCGGAGGCGACCACGGCAAAGCCGCGACCGGCCTCCCCGGCCCGGGCGGACTCGATGGTGGCGTTGAGCGCGAGCAGGTTGGTCTGGTCCGCAATGCCCTTGATGAGGGACACCACGTCACCGATGGCGCTCGCGGCCTGGGCGAGTTCGGTGATGCGCTGGTTGGAGCGCTCCGCCTCCTGGAAGGCGGTGTCCGCCACCTGGGCGGACTGTGACACCTGCCCGGTGATCTCCCGCACGGAGGCGGCGAGTTCTTCCGACGAGGCGGCGACAGTCTGCACGTTGCTGGCGGCAAGCTCGGCCGCCTGCGTCACGTTCTGCGCCTGCTGGGCGGTCTGCTCGGCCGTGGCGGAGAGATCGCGGGCCGATCCTGCCACCTGATGCGAGGAGGCGGCGAAGGCAGCCGCCAGCTCCGTCATGCGGTTCACGAACCGCTCGGCGAGCGCGTTGCGCTTGTCGAGGCGAGCGCGCTCTTCGGCATCGCGGCGAACCTGGTCCTTCCGGACGACCTCTGCGTCGGAAAGCTGCGAGCGCAGCACTTCGAGCGTATTGGCCATGGCGCCGACTTCGTCCTTGCGATCCGTGCCGGGCACCGTGACGTCGAGCTCTTTCGATCGCCGTCGTGAGGTCGCGCAATGAGGCGGACAGGCTGCGAATGGCCGGCTCGCAGGTCTGGAGCAGCAGTCCGAGCGCCTTGGCGGTGCTTTCCGTATCTGTGGTCGAGGCGCCGAGCTGGATGGCGGCGGCGCAGTCCTTTTGCAGCGCCGCTTCGAAGCCCGTCTGGACGGCTCGGATTCCCTCAGCATACGCCGGAGCAAAACTGGCCGCTTCCGTGATGTTACGCCGAAACAACTCGAGGGCCTCGCGCCTTGCGTTTTCACCCTGCTTCAGCATGGTGTCATTCGTGGCGGCGATGGTGAGATAGATGGCTGCAAGCTCATCGATCATCCGCCGGTTGGCCCGCGCCATGGCGACCTGTGCCTTGGCTTCACCGTTGAGCAGCCCGGAATATTCAGCGTCGGTCTGCATGGTCTTGGTGGTCGAGTAAAGCGCTCCGCCGAGACTCAGCATCCCCAATGCGATGAGCAGACTGGCGACCTTCCAGCTTATGGACAAATTTTTGTACGACATGCTCGCCCCCTTCGGTCAGGAAGAGCACTCACGCAATCGATTGCGCTCTTGCTCAGATCCCTCAAGGCGCGAATTTAAGAAGGGCTTACCTTTCGTCAGGCTTGCAGCATTTGCTCAAAGGAAGCATTTTGAAACGCTGATTAATTTCAAATTATTGCATATTGAGTAATCAATAGTTATTTATTGACTGAGTATGTTATT
>NCCY01000249.1 GCA_002279855.1 Rhizobiales bacterium 12-68-15 | reverse complement strand
CCCGGCGGCGTGGCGCGGAGCTTTCGCCACCGGAACGGTCACGCCTCGTCCCGGCCCGCATCCAAGGCGCCGAGGCCGTAGCGCTGCATCTTGGCGTAGAGCGTGCTGCGCGAGAGGCCGAGACGGCGCGCCGCCTCGCGCCGGTTGCCGTCGGCCTGCGCCAGCGCGTCGGCGATCATCGCCCGTTCCAGCTCCGCGACCGCGGTGGCGAGATCCTGAACCTTTGGCGGGGCAGAATCCGGCGCCGGCCAGGACGGGTCCTGCATCGCGGCATCCACGTCCCGCGCCTCGATGCGTGCGCCTTCCGTGCAGGCATAGATGCGCTCGATGACATTGGCGAGTTCGCGCACATTGCCGGGCCACGCATGGGCGGAGAGCCGGGCCAGCGCCGCCCGCGTCACGGGGCGGACGGGCACAGAGAAGGCAGCGGCCTTCTGCTCGGAAAAGCGCGTCGCCAGAAGCTCGATGTCCCCCGGCCGCTCGCGCAGCGGCGGCAGGGGGATGGAGATGACGTTCAGCCGGTAATACAGATCCTGCCGGAAGGTGCCGGCGCGGACCATCTCCGCGAGCGGCCGGCTGGTGGCCGCGATGACCCGGACATCCACCCGCGCGAGCTGGTTGGAGCCCACCGGCTCCACCTCGCCCTCCTGAAGGGTGCGCAGAAGCTTGGTCTGGAGGGCAAGCGGCATGTCGCCGATCTCGTCCAGAAACAGCGTGCCCTCGTGGGCGATCTGGAACTTGCCGGGCCTCGGCTGGCGGGCGGCGCCGGTGAAAGCGCCGGGCGTCACCCCGAAGAACTCCGCTTCCATCAGGTTTTCGGGAATGGCCGCCACATTGATGGCCACGAACGGCCGCCCGACACGGCTTGAGGCGGTGTGGATGGCATGGGCCACCATCTCCTTGCCGGTTCCGGTCTCCCCCAGCAGCAGGACCGGCGAGCGCACCTCCCCCGCCCGGCGCAGCAGCCGCGACACATGCCGCATGGCGGGGCTGGCACCGAGGATGTGCTCCACATTGTAGCGGGAGGTGCGGGGCGTGGAGAGCGCCTGCTCCATGCGGGCGATGCGCGACTGGAGCTGCTGCACCCGCTCCGCGATGGGGCGCAGATAGGGAATGCTGTTCTTCAGGGCGAAGGCGATGGCGCCGATGATCTCGCCATTCTCATCCTTCAGCGGCAGCCGGGTGACGAGCAGCGAGCGCTCGCCATACTGGATGATGTCGAGGGGATGGGGCTGCCCGGTCTCCACCACTTCCCGCATGCGGCTGTGCGGGATGACGCGCTCGATCTCCTGTCCCACCACATCGGCCAGCGGGGGATTGCCCAACAGGCGCAGCTGACCCTCGTTGAACCAGACCACGCGGGAATCCCGGTCCACCAGCGTCGCCCCGTCGATCATGCCCTCCACCATGAGGAGCACGGCGCGGGCGGCCGCGAAGCGGTCATCGTCCAGGGTCTGCATCACCGCGCCTCCGCCTCTGTCCAGATTTCGGACACTCCATGTCCGCAGACAGGACACCTACCATTCCCGGAAATCACCCCTGTTTCCAGCATGTCCTAGGGCCGTCGTCGATGCCGGATCGCCGGGCCTGTCCGATTTTCAGGACGCCGGACCGCGTGTAAAATTCGAAAGCCGAAATAACCACTTGATAAACAATGATTTTCTACACGCTGGCCGGCATGGCACGGGGCTTGCGACTGTCCCGGTCAAACCCGCTCCGCTTCCGGCGAGAGGCGGGACAAGACGGGACGGGAGGACGCGTGGAGCACATCGCCATTATCGGCGCGGGCCTGATGGGCCGCGGCATCGCGCTGGCCTTTGCCCTCGCCGGCCGCCGTGTTGTCGTCCATGAGGCCGATGCCGACCGCAGCCGCGACCTGTGCTCCCAGTTGCAGCAGGACCTCCGCCAGATCGGCGCCGATACCGCAACCGCCGATCGCATCACCTTCGATGCCAGCCTTGCCTCGGCGGTGGCGGGTGCCGATGTGGTGATCGAGGCGGTGCCCGAGGATCTGCCGCTCAAGCGGCAGGTGTTCGCCGCCATCGAAGCGGCCGCCCGGCCGGACGCGCTGCTCGGCAGCAACACGTCGGTCATTCCCATCACGCAGATCATGGACGGGCTGCGCCATCCCGCCCGTGCCATGGGCACCCATTGGTGGAACCCCGCCCATCTCATCCCGCTGGTGGAAGTGGTGCAGGGGCGCGACACCGGCGAGGCCGGCATCGCCGCCATGATGGACGTGCTGCGCGGCATCGGGAAAATGCCGGTCCACGTGCGCAAGGACGTGCCCGGCTTCATCGGCAACCGGCTCCAGCACGCCATGTGGCGCGAGGCCATCGCGCTGGTGGAGGCGGGCGTGTGCGATGCCGAGACCGTCGATACGGTGGTCAAGGCGAGCTTCGGCCAGCGCCTCGCCGTTCTGGGACCGCTGGAGAACGCCGATCTGGTCGGCACCGATCTCGCCCTGATGGTGCATCACTATCTGCTGCCCCATCTCGACCGCACGCCCGAACCCCAGCCCCTGCTGCGCGATCTCGTCGCCACCGGCCGCCTCGGCATGAAAAGCGGCACCGGCTTCCGGACCTGGACCGAGGATGCGGCGCGCCGAGTGCGCGACGATCTCGCGCGCCACCTGCTGGCGGCCCGCCCCGTGCCGGGGCGGGCCGACCCCACCCCATTCGACCACAAGGAAACAGGGTCATGAGAGGACGTACCGCCATCGTCACCGGCTCCACCTCGGGCATCGGCCTCGCCATCGCGCGGGCGCTGGCCGGCGAAGGCTGCAACGTGATGCTGAACGGGCTTGGCGATCCCGCCGAGATCGAAGCCGCCCGCGCCGCCATCGCGGAGGCGTCCGGCACCCGGATCGCCTTCATGGCCGCCGACCTGCGCAGCCCCGAGGCCGTCCGCGCGCTGGTGGCGCGCACGGTGGAAGACCTCGGCCCGGTGGACATTCTGGTGAACAATGCCGGCGTGCAGCATGTGGCGCCTCTGGCCACCTTCCCGGACGAGCAATGGGACCTGCTGCTGGCGGTCAACCTGTCCGCCGCCTTCCATGCCAGCAAGGCGGTGATCGCCTCCATGACCGCCCGCCGGTTCGGGCGCATCGTGAACATCTCGTCCGCGCTGGGCCTCGTGGGGGCGCCCCACAAGCCGGCCTATGTGGCGACCAAGCACGGCCTCATCGGCCTCACCAAGGCCGTCGCCCTTGAGGTCGCCGAAACCGGCGTCACCTGCAACGCCGTCTGCCCCGGCATGGTGATGACCCCCATCATCGAGATGCAGGTGGCCGATCAGGCAAGGGTCACGGGCCTCGCCCCCGAGGAAGTGGTGCGCGAGGTATTTCTCGACAATCAGCCGATCCGCCGGCCCGTCACCGCCGAGGAAATCGCGGGTGCGGTGGTGTTCCTGTGTTCGCCGGCCGGGTCCGGCGTCACCGGGACCGCGCTCGCCGTCGATGGTGGCTATGTCGCGCGATGAGTTTCACGCCAACCGGCACGGTGCCGGACCCAACTCCAGTCCAAGCAACAAATCTCGGGAGACGCACATGAAGGCGATTGTTCTGGCCACCCTGCTGGGGGCCGCCGCAACCGGGCTTGCCGCGCCCGCCTCTGCCCAGGTGTCGGACAGCAAGATCAGGATCGGCGTCCTCTCGGACCTTGCCGGCCTGTATTCGGACATCAACGGCGAGGGCTCGGCCATGGCCGCGCGGCTCGCGGCCGAGGAATTCGGCAACGCCATCAACGGCGTGCCGGTGGAGATCATCGTCGCGGACCATCAGAACAAGCCGGACGTCGCCGCGAGCATCGCCCGCAAGTGGATCGACACCGAGCAGGTGGACGTGATTGCGGACGTGCCCAACTCCGCCGCCGCCCTCGCGGTGCAGGACATCACCCGCGAGCGCAAGCGGATCTTCCTCATGTCGGGGCCGGGCTCCGTGGACCTGACCGGCAAGGCGTGCAGCCCCTACGGCTTCATGTGGACCTGGGACACCCACTCGGTCTCCGCCGCCACCGCGCGCGCGCTGGTGGGCAAGGGCGAGAAGGACTGGTTCTTCATCACCGCCGACTACGCCTTCGGCCACTCGCTGGAAGGCGAGGCGAGCAAGACCGTGAAGGCGCTGGGCGGCACCGTGAAGGGCAATGTGCGCACGCCGCTCGGCACCTCGGACTTCTCCTCCTTCCTGCTTCAGGCGCAGGGCTCGGGCGCGAAGGTGGTGGCGCTGGCCAATGCCGGCGGCGACACCATCAACTCCATCAAGCAGGCCACCGAGTTCGGGCTGCCGCAGGGGGGCCAGACGCTGGCCGGCCTGCTGCTCAACATCAACGACATCCACGCCCTCACGCTGAAGGTGGCGCAGGGGCTCATCATGTCCAATTCCTTCTACTGGGACCTCAATGACGGCACCCGCGCATGGTCGAAGCGGTTCGAGGCGAAGATGGGCCGCAAGCCGTCCATGAACCAGGCGGGCGTCTATTCGGCCGTCCGTCACTATCTGGAGGCCGTCAAGGCGGCCGGAACCGACGACGCCGACAAGGTGGCCGCGAAGATGCGGGCGACGCCGGTGAACGACATGATGATGAAGGATGCCACCATCGGCGTGAACGGCCGGGTGTTCGGCGACATGTACCT
>NCCY01000248.1 GCA_002279855.1 Rhizobiales bacterium 12-68-15 | reverse complement strand
TATACCGGCCCGGTCTATGAGGCCGAGCTGACCTTCGAGGTGAAGGACGAGGCCGGGCGCCCGGTCCGCTTCGGCTCGGTGGCCGGTGGCGGGCGGTATGACGGTCTGGTGGCGCGCTTCCGGGGCGAGCCGGTGCCGGCTACCGGCTTCTCCATCGGCGTCTCCCGCCTGCTCCATGCCCTCGCCCATCTCGGCAAGATGGAGACCGAGGCGGAAATCGGCCCCGTGGTGGTCCTCGTCATGGACAAGGAGCCGGCCCGCATCGCCGATTACATGAAGATGGTGTCGGAGCTGCGCGCCAACGGTATCCGGGCCGAGATGTATCTCGGCGGGTCCGGCATGAAGGCGCAGATGAAATATGCCGACAAGCGCAACGCGCCCGCCGTGGTCATCCAGGGCTCCAACGAGAAGGCCGAGGGCGTGGTGCAGGTGAAGGATCTGGTGGAAGGCGCGCGCATCGCTGCCGGCATCAGCGACAATGCCGAATACCGCGCCGCCCGTCCCGCGCAGGTCACCGTCAAGGAAAGCGAACTGGTGGACGCCATTCGCGGCATCCTGGAACGCCGCGCCGCCCCGACGCTGGGGCTCGCGGACTGACATCCGGCGAGACCGTTCCCGGCCAGCCCGCTCCCCAACCCTCCCCCGCATGCGGGAGAGGGGGCGGGTTGCTCAGGACCGAGCGCGGCCGCCCGACTTCCGGAACATAAAGCCCTCTCCCGCGTGCGGGAGAGGGAGAACCTCAGATCGGAAAGCCCCGGCCGGAGCCGGGGCTTTGTGCGTTCAGATGCCCGCCTGCGAGACGAACTTCGGGTTCAGATAGGCCTCGATGGCCTCCGAGCCGCCTTCCGAGCCGAAGCCGGAATCCTTCACGCCGCCGAACGGCACTTCCGGCAAGGCGAGGCCCAGATGGTTGATGGTCATCATGCCCGCTTCCACGGAAGCTGCGATGGCGTTCGCCGTCTTGGCCGAGCGGGTATAGGCGTAGGAGGCAAGGCCATAAGGCAGCCGGTTCGCCTCTTCCACCGCCTCGTCGAAGTCCGCGAAGGGGAAGATCATGGCGAGGGGGCCGAACGGCTCCTCGTTCATCATCCGCATCTCGCGCGAGACGCCGGTGACCACGGTGGGCTCGAAGAAATAGCCCTTGTTGCCGATGCGATTGCCGCCGGTGCGCACGTCCGCGCCCTTCTGGCTGGCATCGGCGATCAGCGCCTCGATGGCCGGCACGCGGCGCTCGTTGGCGAGCGGCCCCATGTTCACGCCCTCTTCAAGGCCGTTGCCCACCTTGATGGTCTTCACATGGGCGAGGAAGCGGTCCACGAACTGGTCATAGGCCTTCTCCTGCACCATGAAGCGGGTGGGAGAGACGCAGACCTGCCCGGCATTGCGGAACTTCGCCGCCGCGATCTGCTTGGCCGCCGCGTCCACGTCCGCGTCATCGAACACGATCACCGGGGAGTGGCCGCCCAGTTCCATGGTGATGCGCTTCATGTGCGCGCCGGCCAGCGCCGAGAGCTGCTTGCCCACCGGGGTCGAGCCGGTGAACGTCACCTTGCGGATCACCGGATGGGGGATGAGATATTCGCTGATCTCCGCCGGCACGCCATAGAGGAGGCCGATCACGCTCGCCGGCACGCCGGCATCCACGAAGGTGCGGATGAGTTCGGCGGGGGAGGCGGGGGTCTCTTCCGGCGCCTTGACGATGATGGAGCAGCCGGCCGCCAGCGCGGCGGAGAGCTTGCGCACCACCTGGTTGATGGGGAAGTTCCACGGCGTGAACGCCGCGACCGGGCCGACCGGCTCCTTCACCACCAGCTGGTAGACGCCGGGCGCGCGGGACGGGATGACCCGGCCATAGGCGCGGCGGGCTTCCTCGGCGAACCAGTCGATGATGTCGGCGGCGGCGAGGGTCTCCATCTTCGCCTCGGCCAGCGGCTTGCCCTGCTCCAGCGTCATCAGGCGGGCGATGTCGCCGGCCCGCTCGCGCAGCAGGTCCGCCGCCTTGCGCATGACCTTGGCGCGGTCATAGGCGGACACCTTCGACCACAGCTTGAAACCCTTGGCGGCGGCATCGAGCGCGGCATCCATATCGCCGCGCGCGGCGTGGGCCACCGTGCCGATCACTTCTTCCGTCGCGGGATTGAGAACGGGAATGGTCCGGCCGCCCTCCGCATCGCGCCACTGGCCGTTGATGTGAAGCTGAACGTCACGATACATGGGCTGCCTCCTCACTCTGAGAGTTGAGGACTTATCCGAAGGTCGCACCCCGGTGGCAAGGGGCAATCGCGCATGCCGGAAGCGCGACCTTGCGCCTTTATCGCAACCCCTGCCGCCTTGTCGGCGTGCGGGCGGCAGGGTTAATAGGCGTTCGCTGCCTTTTCGCGCCGCGTGATCCTCCCGCCCATGGTGCCGCCTTGCCCCGTCCCTTGACCGTCTGCACCTGGAACATCAATTCCGTCCGCATCCGCCTCGATCTCGTGAAGGAAGCCGTGGAGCGGCTGCAGCCGGATGTGCTGTGCCTTCAGGAGACCAAGTGCCAGGACGACAAGTTTCCGATGAAAGCCATCCGGGATCTGGGCTTTCCGCACATCGCGCTGAACGGCCAGAAGGGCTGGCACGGGGTCGCCACCTTCTCGCGCCTGCCCTTCGCGGCGGTGGACAAGAGGGAATTCTGCGGCAAGGGCGATGCGCGCCACCTCTCGGTGACGCTGGGCGCGGAGGCGGGGCTGGCGGTGCCCTTCACCGTCCATAATTTCTACGTGCCGGCGGGCGGCGACATTCCGGACCCGGACCTCAACCCCAAGTTCGCGCACAAGCTCGCCTTCCTCGACGAACTGATCGGCTGGGAACAGCTCGCCCTGCAGGCCGCCGATGCGGGCGCCCACACCGTGCTGGTGGGCGATCTCAACATCGCGCCGCTGGAGGCGGACGTGTGGAGCCACAAGCAGCTTCTGTCCGTGGTCAGCCACACCCCGGTCGAGGTGGAGCGCATGGCGCGCTGGCAGGCGGCGGGACCGTGGGTGGACGTGATGCGCCGCTTCGTGCCGCCGCACGAGAAGCTGTTCACCTGGTGGAGCTACCGCTCGCCGGACTGGACCGCCAATGATCGCGGCCGCCGGCTGGACCATGTGTGGACCAGCCCCTCCCTCGCCCCCCACGCCAAGGCCATGACCGTGCTGCGCGAGGCGCGCAGCTGGGAGAAGCCCTCCGACCACATCCCCGTGGCCGTCACCTTCGAGGTGTGAGGCCGGCGGGCAGGCCCGTCATTTCAGCGTGTCGAAGTGGCGCCGGGCCTGGAGCCAGGCGAGCAGGATCAGGCCGGGAATCCCGGCGAGCGTGGTGATGGCGAAGAACAGCGCCCACCCCGTCGCCTCCGCGATGAAGCCGCCGCCGGAGGCAAGGAAGGTGCGGCCCACGGCGGTCAGCGCGGTCAGCAGCGCATATTGGGTCGCCGTATGCGCCCGCGCGCCGCACAGCGCCGAGAGATAGGCCACGAACACCACCGTCCCGATGGCGCCGCAGAAATTCTCCACCACGATGGCAGCGGTCAGGAACGGCACGTTCACGCCGATCATCGCCTGCGCCGAGAAGACGAGGTTCGACAGCATCTGCAGCACGCCGCCGATCCACAGGCAGGTCACCAGCGGCACGGCGCGGGCCAGCGCACCGCCGGCGAACCCGCCCGCCAGCGCGGCCGCAAGGCCGACGCCCTTCACGATGGCCGCATAGGCCGCCTTGTCGAAGCCGATGGCGATGACGAACGGGGCGGTGAGCACGCCGGCAAAGGCGTCCGCGAACTTGAACAGAAGGACGAACAGCAGGATGGCAACCGCGTGGGAGCGCGAGAGGAATTCCGCGAACGCGCCATAGGCGGTGGCGGTGAGGCGCGCCAGCGCCCCCTCCCCCGCCCCGTCGCGGCGGGCCGGCGGCTCCGGCTCGCGGGCGAGCAGGGTCGCGAGCATTCCGACCCCCATGAACGCGGCGGCGGCCACATAGCCCCACAGCCACACCTTGTCCCGCGCGATGCCCCACACCTCGATGGCCGCGACGATGCCGATCACCCCCGCGCCCGACACCAGCATGCCGATGCGATAGGCCGCCACATAGCCGGCCATGCCCGCCGCCTGCTCGGAAGTGTCGAGCCGCTCCACGCGGAAGGCGTCCACCACGATGTCCTGCGTCGCAGATGCGGTGGCGAGCAGAAGCGCGCCCACCGCGACCAGGACCGGGGCCTGCGCCGGGTTCTGGAAGCCGAGGAACAGGATGGCCCCCACCAGCGCGATCTGGGTCGCAAGCAGCCAGCCGCGCCGCCGCCCCAGCAGGCGCGAGAGCACCGGCACGTCGATGGCGTCCACCACCGGCGCCCAGAGGAATTTCAGCGTGTAGGGCAGGCCCACCAGCGAGAACAGGCCGATGGTGCCGAGATTGACGCCCGCCTCCGTCATCCAGACCGACAGCGTGGTTCCGGTGAGCGCCAGCGGCAGAGATCGCCTCGAAGCGCGAGGGGGCGGAAGGCAGGGAACTCATGCGCGCCGATCCTGTGAGAAAGGTCCGCTCACGCGGAGGGCGGCGCCCACAGGCCACTTTCGACCTTGGACACGGCGATCACCGCCTGCGTGCGGCTCTCCACGCCCAGCTTCTGGAGAATGGCCGAGACATGGGCCTTCACTGTCGCCTCGGAGACCGAAAGTTCGTAGGCGATCTGCTTGTTGAGGCGGCCTTCGGACAGCATCATCAGCACCCGCACCTGCTGCGGCGTCAGGGTGGCGAGCCGGGCGATGATCGCATCCGCCTCCGCATCCACCCGCCCCGCGAGGTTGATGTCGGCGGGCACCCAGGTACCCCCCGCCATCACCGCCGCCACCGCCTGGCGCATGCCGGAAATGGACAGGGTCTTGGGAATGAAGCCTGACGCCCCGAGATCGAGGCAGCGGCGCATCACGGCCGGCTCCTCGTTGCCGGAGACCACCAGAACCGGCAGCGCCGCATATTGCGCCCGCAGATAGATGAGCCCGGAAAAGCCCCGCGCTCCCGGCATGGTGAGATCCAGCAGGACGAGGTCGAACTCGGAATCCTGCTCCAGACGGGCATGGAGTTCGTCGAAGGTTCCGACTTCCACGATCTCGCTGGCGGGATAGAGCGCGGTCACGGCTTCACGCAGCGCCCCGCGGAACAGCGGATGGTCATCGGCAATGACAAGCCGGACGGCGCTGGCGATGTCGTCTCGCAAGAAAATCCTCCCCCGCCGCCGCGCCACAAAGTGCCGGTTGGCGTCCGGCTGCGCGAATCAGCAGCAGATATCATCGCGGTCGTCAAACACCGTGGCAAGCTTGCATCACGCCGCGCCCTGCCCGGAGAAGCCGAGGACAATCTCGCGGTGATGCGGCTTTGCGCGATGTTCGATCAGATAGACGCCCTGCCACGTCCCGAGCGCGAGCCGCCCGTCGCGCACAGGGATGGCGAGGTGGGTGTCGGTGAGCACGGTGCGCACATGGGCGGGCATGTCGTCCGGCCCTTCAAGGTCGTGCACCCAGTGCCGCCCTTGCGGGGCCAGCCTGTCGAGCGCGGTCAGAAGGTCGGTGCGCACGTCCGGATCGGCATTCTCCTGGATGGTGAGGGAGGCCGAGGTGTGGCGGCAGAACAGATAGGCCATGCCGAACCGCGCGCCCGCCTCGGACAGGAAGGCCGCGACCTCGCGCGTGATGTCGGTAAAGCCTTCTCCCGGCGTCGCGACGGTGAGGGTCGCGCCGGCATGCAGGTCGCTGTGGACGATCTGCGCGGGCGTACGGGTCATCCGGGGCATGAAACCTCCTGTGGTCGCGGCGGCACGGCTCTTGACGGATAGGCCGCGCCCCTCCCCTCTGCCATGAACAAACGCGAGAGACACCGAAGGCGAGAGATATGCCCCCCGCAGAGATGGACCGCATCACGCTGAACGCCG
>NCCY01000247.1 GCA_002279855.1 Rhizobiales bacterium 12-68-15 | reverse complement strand
GGAAGGAGGCCTCTATATCGGCTCGGCCCGCGCCGTGCAAGCCACCCCGTGGGAAAGTTCACACCTTGATGGACAGGCCGGATGCCGGAGATGTCGGACACGGCAGATGCCGGCTTTGCCCTGGCCCGCGAGCGGCCGCCTTCAGGGGGCCGTGCCGGGTGCGCATCGCGCGTGTACGGCAGGACAGGGGAAGATGTCGGAGATGATCCGACGTTCGGGCGGGACATGGTCGCCGGACTCCCCTACAAGTCCGATCCTGTCTGCGGAAAGACGTGGCGCGCCGGTTCCCACCGGGGTCGCGCTGCCCGCAGCAGCGGCGGTGGTCGCCGGTACCAGTTTGGATCTCGGCCTCACACGCCGGGGCGCTTTCCGAAATCGTGTGCCGAAGCGCGGTTGAGTGAAACGAGGGGCACATGAGAGAGAGTAAAGTGAGCGTCACCCGGAAGACCTGGCGCACGCCGCGTCTGAAGGTTGTTCCCCTCAAGGTTGCGACGCTCGCATTCAATGGCGGCGCAGGCGACGGCAACACCGGAAGTTGAAAGCCTCCTCGGCCCGTCTCTGCGGTGTGCGGATCTGCCTTCCTGCCTGCCTGGGGGCTGCCCTTACGTGAGACGGGCGCCTTAACCCCATCTCAACGGACTGCGCGCAAGCTGGCGGGATGACGCGCGGTGTATTCAGGTATCTCGTAGCCCCGCTCGTCTGCGTGGGGCTCCTGTCGGGCTGTCGTTTCGATATGTTCGACCGACGGGAGCCCTGGCGCGCCCAGGCCGAGGAGCAGTGCCTCGCCGCAAAGGGCGTCACCGTTTCCGCCTATGTGCAGCCCATGAGCGCCATAGACGGGCGCGGCGCCTGCGGCATGGAGCACCCTTTCAAGGTCTCTGCCTTCGCCGATGGCGCGGTGGAGGTCTCCCCCCGCGCGACACTCGCCTGCCCCATGATCCGCAACCTGAACGGTTGGCTGGAAGAGGTGGTCCAGCCTGCCGCCATGGCATGGCTCGGCCAGCCGGTGGCCGGCATCCGGCAGATGAGTTCCTATTCCTGCCGGGGCATGAACGGCAGCGCATCCGCCAAGATTTCCGAGCACGCCTTCGGCAATGCGCTGGATATCGGCGCGTTCGTGCTGGCGGACGGACGCGTCATCACCATCAAGGACAACTGGCGCGGCCCGCAGGAGGCGCGCGGCTTCCTGCTTCAGGTGCAGGCCGGCGCCTGCGAGATGTTCACCACCACGCTGGCCCCCGGCTCCAACATCTTCCATTACGACCATATCCATGTGGACCTGATGCGCCGGGCCAATCGCCCGGTGATCTGCCAGCCCGCACCGCGCCCCATGCCGCCCCCCGTGCAGATGGTGCGCCAGCCGATGCAGCAGCCCCCCCTGCAGCAGCCGGCACCACAAATGCTGCCGCCGCAGGCGGGCCAGCCCCCGTTCCCGGGCGGGCAGGGACGCCCGGCTCCCGCCAGCCTTCCCGGCCGCGAGCCGGTGGGCGCGCCGCTCGACATCATGCCCCATCCGCCCGAGCATGGGCTGGACGATGCGGAGGACGCCTCCGCTCCCGCCGCCGGTGCGCAGCCGCCTTATGGGCAGCCCCCGCGCCAGCCGCCATCCGCTCCGCAGGCCGGGGGGCCGGCCGGTGCATATGGCGGCGGACCGTATCAGGCGCCCCGCGTCTGGTCGCCGTCGGGTGATCCCCGCCAGCCGGTCCTGATGCCGCCCGGCAGCGTGCCGCAGCCCGATGTGCCCCGCCCGCCCGGCCCCATGTCCTCGGCCCCGCCCGGATGGAATGTCGGCCCGGCTCCGGCCCGCTCCTATGCCGGCGATGCGCCGGGCGCCGTCGGCCCGTTCGCCACCGGCTCGGTGACGGGGCGGAAATACTATTCCGTCCCTCTCCCCCAGGCCTCCCCCATCCCCCTGCCGACGGTTGAACCGGGGACGGACTAGAGGGGCGGGATGGCACGCATTTCGCGCGCCGGCCGTGCAGATTTTATCATCTATGGTTGTAAAATTAGCACTTTCCCTTATTTGAATTTCAAGGTGTACTGACGCCACCAATCTACCAATGGTGGCAAATATGGCTGTGGCGCTGGGTGAACTCTATCCCGTCTTTCAGCAGAAGGTTGTGGCTGTCCTTGAGGCTTGCAGCGATCGCGGAGTTCGGATGGTGCCCAGTCAGGCCGTCCGCTCGCCCCACGAGCAGGCCCGGCTCTGGCGACAGTCCCGGTCCCGCCAGCAGATCGACGATGCGCTGGCCATGCTCCGCGACGTCGGGGCACCCTATCTGGCCGAAGTGCTTGAGGGCGTAGAGCCGCAGGAAGGGCGCCACGTCACCAATGCGCTGCCCGGCAATTCCTGGCACCAGTGGGGCGAGGCGGTGGACTGTTTCTGGCTGGTCGATAACGCCGCCGAATGGTCCACGACGCGCAAGGTCAATGGCGTGAACGGCTACCACATCTATGCGGAGGCCGCACAGGCTGCGGGCCTCGATGCCGGCCTGTTCTGGACCAGCCTGAAAGATGCCCCCCACCTCCAGTTGCGGGCCACGGCCAACCCGATCAAGAGCGGCCTCAGCTGGGCGCAGGTGGACCAGCAGATGCAGGTCCGCTTCGGGCCGAAGCTCCAGATGGCGCCCCTGGCCCTGCATTCCAGTTCGAAGGACGCCATCACCCTGTCCTACGAGGCCCCCGAAGGGTGGCGTGTCTATGAAACAGGCGAAGTCCCCGCCGTGATCTTTCAGGCGGGCATGACGATCTGTGCCGATGGCGCCCCGCGCGCCTATCACGCGGACAACAGCAAGGCGCAGGACTATCTCGCCAATGCCGGACGACCGGGGGCCTGGTACGGCATCTGTACGAACAAGCAGACCGGCGAGCCTCTGGAGCAGGGGCCGGATGATCCGGCACCCGGCTATTATGTCTCCACCACCGCCCTGAACAATGCCGGCGCCAAGGCCGGAACCCCTGCGCTCTATGTGGATGCGGAAACCATTCCGTACATCGTGCTGCCGGGCGGGCGCTATTCCGGCTTCTGCAGCGCCCGCAAGCTGCGGCTCGGCGATGTCGGCCTCGCCTACAACCGCACCAACGGGCACCTGAGCTACGCGCAGTGCTGCGAGGTGGGGCCGGGCCGCGCCCTTGGCGAGGGCTCCATTGCGCTGGCGCGGGCGCTGGGGATCAATGCGAACGCAAAATCCGGTGGCACCCGCAAGCGCGAGATTCTCTATCTGGTCTTTCCCGGCAGCGGACCCGGCACCGGCCTCGACCCTGACGAGATCGAGGCCCTTGCGCGGCCCCTGTTCGAGGCGTGGGGCGGGCTGGCGCGCCTCCAGGCCTGCGAGACCCTCTGAGGGGCCAGGACGGGTGCCGCCAGCGGCGCCCTTTTCCGAAGCCGTGGCGCGGATGGCGGCAAGCCGTTGATGGCGCACGGTCATTGACGGCGCTGATCGGCAGCGCCACGACAATTCATTGGTCGCGGGGCCCGCGTCGCCTAAAGCTGCCGGACCGATTCCGGCACGGACCCTCCCATGGCCCCCCGCCACCTCGCCCTTGCCGTGCTCGTCACGGTGATCTGGGGCTTCAATTTCGTGGTGATCCGGCACGGGCTGGATCACTATCCCCCTCTGCTGCTCACCGCCCTGCGCTTCGCGCTCGCCGCCCTGCCGGCGCTGGTGATCCCGCGTCCGGCCATCCCGCTGCGGCTTCTGGTGGTGATCGGCTCGGTGTGGTTCCTCGGCCAGTTCGCCTTCCTGTTCCTCTCCATGGCCAATGGCCTGCCGCCGGGCCTCGCCTCGCTGCTGCTCCAGTCGCAGGCCTTCTTCACCATCCTGATCGCGGCCGCCGCCCTGCGGGAACGGCCTGCCCGTCGGCAGATGGCCGGCACGGGGGTTGCGTTCGCGGGACTGGTGATGATCGGCGCGAGCGTCGGTGGCGACATGACGCTGACCGGGCTGCTGCTGGGCCTGATGGGGGCGCTGAGCTGGGCCTGCGGCAACGTGCTGGTGCGGCGCGCGCCACCCGCCGACATGTTTCCGCTGGTGGTGTGGCTCAGCCTCGTTCCGCCGCTGCCGGCCTTCGCCCTGTCGCTGGCTTTCGAGGGATGGCCGGCGGTGCAGTCCGCCTTGCTGCATCCGACCTTCGATGGCGTGGCGGCACTGGCCTATCTGGTGTTCGCCGCCACCTTCGTGGGCTTCGGCATCTGGGGCTGGCTGCTGCGGCTGTATCCCGCCGGGCTGGTGGCGCCGTTTTCCCTGCTGGTGCCCATTACCGGAACGCTGTCCGCCGCGCTGGTGTTGGGCGAGCGCTTCCCGCCGCTGCGCTTTGGCGGCATGGCGCTGATCCTGTGCGGCCTCGCCATTCTCGCCTGGCCGAAGCGGCAGGCGGCGGCTTCGGCGGGAACGGGCGGCCCCGGCTGAACGGGACCGCCCGTCCTGCGTTTATTCCGCCGCGCGGGGCAGCGGCGCCGGTGCCGTCCAGCGCAGGATGGGCGAGCGCGCCGCACGGGTTTCATCCAGCCGCCGGCGCGGGGCGTAATAGGGCGCCCCCTGGAACCGCGCGGTCTCTCCCGCCTTCGCGGCCATGGCGAGATCGCGCAGGGCGCCGATGAACAGGTCCAGCGAGGCCTTGCTCTCGCTCTCGGTGGGCTCGATCAGCAT